>DATASX010000032.1 GCA_036269075.1 Sporichthyaceae bacterium | reverse complement strand
GTCCTACCTGGACCCCGGTTCAGGTGGGCCGGACAACGACTTCACCAACCGCAACACGACGTTCATGACGTGGAACCTGTTGCATCTGGCCCGCATGATCACCGACGCGGGCGGTATCCCCGTGCACGGCAACCAGCGCTCGCGGTGGGACGCCGGCTGCCGTTTCGACTTCCCCAATCCCGAACACCGATGACAGGGGACCGGCATTACCGGCGACGGGTGACCACCGGCGAGATCCCGTTGACGACGTCGTGTATCGGTTCGCCGTCCAGTACGCGGCGGATGTTGGCCACGGATTGGCCGATGACCCGGGCCACGGCCTGGGCGGCTGCGCCGGCTGCGTGGGGGGAGAGCAGGACGCGGTCGTGGGTGCGTAGCGGGTGGTCCGGCGGCAGGGGTTCGGTGGGGTAGACGTCGAGGGCGGCGCCGGAGAGGTGCCCGGAGTCCAGGGCCGCGATCAGGGCCGTCGGGTCCAACACCCCGCCACGGCCCACGTCGACGACGATCGCCCCGGCGGGCAGCGCGGCCAGTTGGGCCTCGCCGATCAGGCCATGGGTGTCCGGTGTCCGCGGTAGGCACAGCAGCAGGACATCGCTGCGCGCGCACAGCGCAGGCAGCTCCAGCCACGGGAAAAGAGCCTCCGGGCGCCTGTGCCGCGACCAGTACGCGACCTCGCACCCCCACGCGGCGAACAACGATGCCGCGAGGCTGCCCACTGACCCGAACCCGAGTACGCCGATCCGCAGCCCACCGATCTCGCCGAGACTGCGGGTCACGACGTCCATCTGCGGCCAACCCCCGGCGCGGATTTGGCGGTCCGCCCAGGCCATGGATCGCGCCACGGAAATCGTTGCTCCGACCGCCCATTCGGCCACCGAGCGGGCATTCGCGCCGGCCGTGTTGGCCACCGGGACCCCGCGGGCCGCCAGGCCGTCGAGATCCACGCTGTCCGTGCCGACGCTCGGCTGCTGGACGAAAGCCAACTGCGGTCCGGCCGCGGCCACCGCGGCGGCGTCGAACGGCAGCGGATGCGTGCCCTGCCAGGCCGCCAACACCAACTCGGCATCGGCCAACGCGGCATGCAGTTCCGGCTGCGACGGGTGGAACAGCATCGTCAGATCGGCGCGCTCCGGCAGGTTACCGAGGAACGGCCGGATCCGTTCCGCCGGCAGGGGGAACAACGACAGCACCCGCCACCGACCCATTCCTTCACCCTAAATCCGTCGGGAAATCACCTCGCAGCGGGCACCAGCGCCAACACCGACGGAGGACCTTGGCGTGTCAGACTCCGCTTCGTGGCAGCGCGGCACGACCTGGCCGGCGGCGGACCTGGACCTGGCTTGCGGGTGCTGGTGACCGCTTTGGCGATCGAGGACGGCCAGACCCCACCGCCCGAGGTGGGGCAGGAACGGCTTTGGACCCTGGAGTTCTTCGAAGCCGAAGGCGATGCGCCCGACACGACCGTGACATCGGTGGAGGCGCTTGCCGAGCCGGAGGCCCCGCCGATGGGGCCCGGCCCCTGCGAGATGGGTGAGCGACCGGGGGAGCGGACCGTGTGGCCGACCCGCCTGACAGGTTTCGATTGGTCGGCAACCTGGTGGGCCCGGCGTCCCGTCACCGGCCGCGTCGCCTTGCGTGGCCGTTTGACGAACGACCTGCACGGATACCTGGGTGTCACTGCCGGAGTCCGGGGCCGCGTCACCCGCGTCCAGGTGGTGGTCGAGACCTACCGGCCCGGGCCCGGGAGACATCGAATTGCGCACCTGCAGCGGACACGCGAGATGGACGTGGCGCCGCGGTGGTTCGACAACGGCCTGGTGCCCGACCTGCCCGCGGGCCCCGTCCCATCCGGTTGGTACCCGATGAAGAGCCCTGACGTCCCGTACACCGCCGAGACCGGGGTACTGATCGACCTCGACCGAACAGTGGATGCGCTCCGGGACGGTTGAGGGATTGCGGGATTGGTGAAGAAAGTGCAGTAGGTCCGGAACCTCTGGTTCGTCCGGGGCGTCGAAGCAGCGGAAGAGGATCACCGTCCCGTCTGCCGGGTGACTGCGCGTGGCGCCACTCCGGAGGTCGTGACATTCGATGTCGCGGACATCGAACCCTGACCGAGGAGACCCGTTTTCGATGCCTGCTGTGCGAACCCGTTCCACCCTCAGCGTCATGTCCGTCGCCCTGCTGGCCGGTTCCTGGGCGGCACCTGCGGCCGGCGCGGCCGTGGTGACCCCGACCGGTGGGGATGTGCCCGGCGATCACGTCCAGGTGACGCTGTGGCGGGGCAGGCCGATCACATGCCCGGACAGCGACGCCTCACTGCGCCCCGGGGCCCTGGTGACCGGCGGGCGTGAGTGTTTCCGTCTTCACCGCCAGGTCATGGCCGTCGAGGAACCCCGCGACGTCAAGGTGTTTCCGGGGGCGGGACGGTGCGGGTTGGCAGGTGGTGGTGACCTTCAACGACCGGCAGCGGCGGGAGTTCGCCCGCGTCACCGCCGCGGCGCTCGGCCATGAACTGGCGATCCTGGACGGGCACCGGCTGATCAGCGCACCCACCGTCATGGACCGGATCACCGCCGGCAAGCTCGGGATCGTCGGACTCACGCGGCCGCAGGCCCGACACCTCGCCGACGACCTCCGAAACTCCCGATCGGACCGCTGAACCCGGCGCGCGCCAACGGGTCACAACGGCTCCTGGCCCCGAAGTCGTCGGCCCGCGGCGCCCGGCAAGAATCAACGCCATGACGACTTCCCGGATCGCGGAGTCCGTACCGAAGAGCCCTGGCCTGACCGAGCGGGTGATCGACCTGAAGGGTCGGATGCTCGAGTTCATCGACGGGGAGGTCTTTCCCGCCGAGCGGGTGGTCGAGGAGGGTGGCGAGGCCGGGCGCAACGCGCTCGCGGAGCTTCGGGCCAAGGCGCAGCGCCTTGGCCTGTGGGCACTGGGTCACCCCGTGGATCTGGGCGGCGGCGGGCTGTCGTTCATGGAGTTCGTCCACCTGAACGAGATCATCGGCCGGTCCGAGATCGGGATGCTCGCCGTCGGGTCGATGACCCAGCACGACACCGTGATGTGGCGCCGCTACGGCACGGCGGAGCAGAAGAAGCGCTGGCTCGACCCGCTGGTGGCGGGGGAGTACCAGTGGATCGGGATCGGGCTCACCGAGCCGGAGGTAGCCGGCTCGGACCCGACGTTGATGCAGACCACCGCCGTACTCGACGGCGAACAGTGGGTCATCAACGGCCACAAGTGGTTCACCTCGTGGGCGAGCGCTTCGCCGGCGGTGCTGGTGTGGGCCAAAACCGACCCTGACGCGAAGCCGCACCGGCAGTTCTCCGCGATCATCGTCCCGGTCGACACCCCCGGGTACACGCACGTGCGCGACATCCGCACGATGGGCCACGCCACCGGCCGGCACGGCGAGATCCGCCTGGAGAACGTGCGCGTCCCGAAGGAAAACCTGTTCGGCCCGCGAGGCGAGGCCTTCGCGATCGCGCAGACCCGCCTGGGCCCGGGGCGCATCTTCCACTGCATGCGCTGGCTCGGTCAGATGCAGCGCGCCTTCGAGCTGATGGTGGACCGCGCCCGCACCCGTTATGCCCACGGCTCCTACCTGCACGAGAAGGGCGAGATCCGCCGGTACATCGCCGAGTCCGCCGCCGACATCCAGGCCCATCGACTGATGACGCTCGAGGCTGCGCGAGTGGTCGACGAAGGCGGCGACGACCGGGTCGCGATCTCGCTGATCAAGTTCCGCGGTGCGCAGTATCTGCACGACGTCATCGACCGCGCGATCCAGGTCCACGGCGCCGCGGGCGTCACGGAGGACTTCCCGCTGGAGAAGATGTACCGCGAGGCCCGCTACGCGAGGATCTACGACGGGCCTGACGAGGTGCACCGCATGGTCGTCGCACGGACCCTCACCAGGGACGGAGCCGTCGCGCCGTGGCGGAAGTAGTGGCATCGCTGGCGGGGCGCGTCGCTGTGGTCACCGGTGGTACTCGCGGCCTCGGCTACGAGATCGCCCGCGCGTTCGCCGAGCACGGCGCCGACGTCGTGGTCGCTTCGCGTAAGCCCGAGGCCTGCGTTGCCGTCGCGCAGGACCTGTCGGGGAGGACCGGCCGCCGCGTCCTGGGCGTACCCGCGCACGTCGGACGGTGGGAGGACTGCGACCACCTCGCCGAGGCTGCCTACGCCGCGTTCGGCCGCGTCGACGTCCTCGTCAACAACGCCGGCATGTCGCCGCTGTACCCCTCGCTCGACCAGGTCGGCGAGGACCTCTTCGACAAGGTGATCGCGGTCAATCTCAAGGGCCCGTTCCGACTCGCCTCGCTCATCGGGACGCGGATGGTCGCGGCCGGTGCCGGCTCGATCATCAACATCAGCAGTGTCGCAGCCGTCCAGCCGAGCGCGGTGGAACTGCCCTACGCGATGGCCAAGGCCGGCCTCAACAACATGACGGTCGCGATGGCCCGCGAGTTCGCCCCCACGGTGCGCGTGAACACGATCATGCCGGGCATGTTCATGACCGACATCTCGAACGCGTGGGATCCCCTCGAGGTCGAGCGCCGCTTCCGCGAGAACGTCCCGGCGGGCCGCGGCGGGCAGCCCCACGAGATCGTCGGCGCCGCGCTCTACCTCGCGAGCGACGCGTCGAGCTACACCACCGGTTCGGTGATCAAGGTGGACGGCGGCATGGCCTGGGCCGCGGGCTGACGTGACGTCAGAAAACATCGAGGGCGTAGACCTCGTCGCGCTCGAAGGATGGATGGACGGTCAGGGCCTCGGTGCAGGCCCCGTCACCGACACCGAGGTCCTCGTCGGCGGCACCCAGAACATCCTGCTCAAATTCACGCGCGACGACCGCGGCTACGTCCTGCGCCGCCCGCCGGTCCACAAGCGCGGCAACAGTGACGAGACGATGCGCCGCGAGGCCCGCGTACTGGCTGCGCTGGCAGGCAGCGAGGTCCCGCACCCCGGGCTGATCGCGGCCTGTGCGACGGAGGAAGTCCTCGGCGCCGCGTTCTACCTGATGGAACCCGTCGAGGGCGTGAACCCCTCCGAGGATCTCCCCGAGCGCCTGACCTACGACCAGGACTGGCAGACCGCGCTCGGCCTGTCGATGGTCGACGGCCTCGCGGCGTTGAGCCGGGTCGACCTGGCAGCGCGTGGACTGGCCGACTTCGGCCGCTCCGACGGCTGGCTGGAGCGGCAGGTCCCGCGCTGGCGCAAGCAGCTCGACTCCTACGCCGCGCTGCCGAACTACCCGGGTCCGTCCCTCCCGCACGTCGACGAGGTCGGCGGATGGCTCGAGGAGCACCGGCCCGAAATGGCGCACCTCGGTCTGCTGCACGGCGACGTCCACTTCGCGAACGTGATCATCAAGCGTGACGCCCCGGAGCTCGTGGCATTCGTCGACTGGGAGCTGGCTACCGTCGGCGACCCGCTGCTCGACCTAGGCCACATGATCTCGACCTGGCCGGGCCGCCCCGCCACCGTCGCCCGCGTCGAGATCCCCGGGCTGCCCGGCCCGGACGTCCTCATCGAGCGCTACGCCCAGCAGTCCGGCCGCGACGTGAGCGACATCGAGTGGTACATCGTCCTGGCCTGCTATCGCCTCGGAATCATCCTCGAGGGTTCCTACGCCCGGATGCTCGCCGGCCAGGCCACGCAGGAAGTCGGCGAACGCCTGGGCCGGATCGCCCGTGAGCTGTTCGGCCAGGCGCACGAGATCACCGGCCGGCCCGGGCCGCGTCCCGCGACCGGTGTCTGAGCTCCTCGCTCACGCCCCGGGGTTGGAGTACGTGCTGAACCCCGGGGGCCCGGCGAGCATCGGCCCGATGGCGTCCATCAGGCCGGTCTCCACCCGCCAGGACAGGTATTTCTGTTGGTGCTCGCGGCTCTCCCAGACCTCGATCAGCAGGATTCTGCTCGCGTCGTCCAGGTCCCGGTGGGTGGTGACGCTGATGCAGCCGGCATACGCCCGGGTCTCCGGCAGTACCGAGACCAGCGCGTTCCAGAAGTTGTCCGACTCCTCGGCCTTGGTGGGGAAAAGCACGGTCACCGTGACTGACATGGATCCGCCCTTCGGGGGTCGCGGATGGGGTCTCTCCCGCACGTGAATCTAAACCGGCGGACCAGGATCCGGAATGGGCGGAGCCCGCCGAGTACCTCCGGCCGTCCCGCAACTCCGCCGGCACCCAAACCGCTCCGCGCCGGCGGGCAGTTGACACGCAACTGCCAGGCCGCGTAGGAGTGGATCCCACTCGTACGCAGGTGATCGCGCAACCTCACAAACCCACGTCCCCCTCGACACGGCCGGACCCGTCCGCGGGCCTCGGCGGTCGAGGGGGACAGCAGGCCTCAGCCCCTTCAGTTCCTAGCAGGAGGAACAGTGACCGTAACCCTCGAACCGCAGACCGATCTGGACCGTCGGCTCTTCTTCATCGACGGGCAATGGGTCCAGCCGCGCGGCTCCGAGACGCACGTGGCTGTGGAGGCCGCCACCGAGAAGGTGCTCGGCACCGCGTCCCTGGGCACCGATGCGGACATCGACGCCGCGGTGCTCGCTGCCCGGCGGGCGCTGGACACCGGACCGTGGGGTCGCACGACCGCCGCCGAGCGGGCCGAGGTGATGCATCGCTTCGCCGCGGCGCTGATGGCGCGCGGGGAGGCCACCAGCAAGCTGGTCAGCCAGGAGAACGGCATGCCGATCGGGCTGTCGTCGATGTTCAACGGCGCCGCGCCGGCGATGATGCTGCAGATGTACGCGGAGTTGATCAAGCAGCTCGCCCTCGAGGAGGTCCGGCCCAGCGCGACCGGTGCCACGATCGTGCGCCGCGAGCCGGTCGGGGTCGTCGGGGCGATCACGCCCTGGAACTACCCGCAGGCGCTCGCCATGTTCAAGATCGCCCCTGCGCTGGCGGCCGGTTGCACCATCGTGCTCAAGCCGTCGCCGGAGACCGCACTGGACTCCTACGTCTTCGGCGACGCCGCCCAGGAGGCCGGTCTGCCCCCGGGCGTGCTCAACATCGTGCTCGCCGGACGCGAGGCGGGCGCGGCACTGGTCTCCCATCCCGGTGTCGACAAGATCGCCTTCACCGGTTCCACCGCAGCCGGGCGGATCATCGGGGCCGAGTGCGGTCGCCTCATCCGACGCGTGACCCTGGAACTGGGCGGCAAGTCGGCCGCGATCATCTGCGACGACGCCGACCTGGACGTGCTGATCGCCGGACTGCCGACCGCCTCGTTCATGAACAACAGCCAGACCTGCACCACCCAGTCGCGGATCCTGGCGCCGCGCTCGCGCTACAAGGAGGTCGTCGACGCAGTGGCGACCGTCGCCAACTCCTTCAACGTCGGCAACCCGCTGGACCCGGAGGTGACCTGCGGGCCGATGGCCAGTGAGACCCACCTGAACCGGGTGCTCGGTTACATCCAGGCCGGGCGCGACAGCGACGCCCGGTTGATCACCGGGGGCGGGCGTCCCGCGAACCAGGACCGCGGTTGGTTCGTCGAGCCGACGGTTTTCGCCGACGTCAAGAACAGCGACCGACTGGCCCGCGAAGAGGTCTTCGGCCCGGTCATGGCAGTCATCCCCTACGACAGCGACGACGAGGCGGTCGCGATCGCCAACGACAGTAACTACGGTCTCGGCGGCTCGGTCTGGACCACCGACGAGGCACGCGGCCTGGACATCGCGCGCCGGGTCCGCACCGGCACCATCGGCATCAACCACTACAACATCGACCTCGGCGCCCCGTTCGGCGGCATGAAGGACAGCGGCCTGGGACGCGAACTCGGCCCGGAGGCCTTCAACGCCTACCTGGAATACAAGTCGATCTACGCCAGCGCAGCCCAACTGAAGGCCTGAACGGCAGCCTGGCGACCCGATCCGACCTGGTTTCATCGGCTGTCCGGCTCGGCCGGGCAGCCGATGACCGAGGAACCGTCGGGTCGTCGGGTCGTCGGACGAGCGAGTCTGACGATGCGTCACTTCGATCGCGACTACTGACAGGCCTTGCCGCCGCAGTCGTGCACGGATCGTAGGACGGCTTCCATCTTGTCGAAGCTGTCTGCCTGGCCGTCGAACCTGGTCATCCTCGCCCGACGAGCACTCGGTCCCGTTCTCGTCGACGAACACGTGGTGATAGTCCCCACCGGGGCGCAGGTCGATCTCGCAGACCGTCATCACGCAGCCGAACGGCGCGAACCACGTGCGCACCTGGTCCGGGCTGGTGAGCACGTCGAACACGAGCGCGGCCGGGGCCTGGAACCTGCCGGGGTGCACTGAACCTCTAGGTCGCCGGGGAACTCGACGAGCATCGACCCCCGCCGCTTTGGTTCCACCGCCGGCCTCCTGACCACCGGTGCCGGCGGACCGGCCTCAGCATGGCTGCCGCCGGGTGGAGTGATCAAGACGCCTCCGGAGCTGCCGGGAAGGATGTGGCGGCGCAGGGTGCGGGATCGACAAATCCCGGCACCGTGTCGGTTAGCGGACGGACATCTGTGCGGGAATGGGATTTTCGGGTGCGAATCCCTCGGTGAGGGTGCTCCTACCCGGCCGGCTGGACCGGGTGTGCGTCCAGGCTGGAGGAATCGTGCGCAACCTGATCCGCGCCGCAGGGACCATGTCCGCCGGCGCTGCTGTCGCCCTGATCGCGGCATCCGGTGCCGGGGCGGTGACAGTCGCCGGGACCCGCGCGGCGCCGACCGTCCTGGCGGCCCCGGTCGAGGTGGATCCGGATCTGCCGGTGGTGACGGCCGGCCCGGGTGGTGCCGCGTTCCGTACCGAGCCGACGCCGGATTCCCCGGTGGTGTTCGTACTGGCCGCCGGCCGCGGCGCGAACGTCGCCTGCTGGATCCTCGGGGACAGCGTGGAGGGGCCCTACGGGACCAGCGCTCGTTGGTTCGTGGCCCCCGACGGCGGCAGCCTGGTCCCGGCCGCGCGGGTCCGCGTCGACGACTCGTCCTACCCGGGTTCGTGCCGGGACGACGGCTGGTACGCCGACGACGGGTTCACCGACGCGCACTGGCACCACAATCACGTCTGGCACTACCGCGGCGATGCGCACCGCGACGGCACGCACCACGACGGCGGGCGGCCAGGGCCGATCACCGGCCCGCCGCACCGGGTCCCGCCGCCGCACACCCGCACCGACCCTGCGCCGCACACCGGCACCGACCCGGGTTCACGCACCGACCCGGGCCACCACACGCGCACCGACCCCGCGCCGCGCCCGCACACCGGTACCGATCCGATGCCGCGCACCGATCCAGGCCCGCGGACCGACCCGGGCCACCACACGCGCACCGACCCTGCGCCGCACGGGAACTTCGACCCCGCGCCGAGCCCGCACACCGGTAGCGCCCCGATGCCGCGCACCGATCCAGGCCCGCGGATCGACCCGGCCCCCCACGCTCATCCCGGGCCCGTGCACCCGGTCGGCTGAGGCCTACGCCCAGGCCGGCCGGCCCGGTTGCTGATGTTGCCGTCTTCCTGAACCGGGAAAGAACTCTTCGTCCTTCCCGGAGCGATCCGCCGGACGATGGCTCTAGGGTCAGTGCCCATGAATACGGAGACGATCAGGGCTCGGCTGCACGACGCGATGCATCACAGTCACCGCAACGCGACCGAGGAGGAGCTCGCCGAGGTGGGTGCGCTCGTGCTGACCGTGGTCGCCGCAGTCACCGCGGAACTGGCCGAGGTGATCGCGGAACTATCCGCCCGCGTCACCGCCCTGGAGTCGGCCGCCGGCGCCTGAACCTGACGCGCGCCGGTCAGTCCGGTGATGCGTCGGTCGGCCACCAAGGTTCGCCGCGTCAGTGCGGTGGCGCCTCCGACAGCGAGGCCTCATGGGCCTGCGCGCAGCAGTCCCTGGGCGATGATCCTCAGCATGGGGCGGACAGCGCCGGTATCGAGTCGGCCCTGGTCGGCGACGGCGGCCACGCCGAGCAGGAGACGGCACACCTGTTCCGGCTCTACGCCGCCGCGCAGGGATCCCGCGGCGCGCAACCGTTCCAGGACCTCGGCGTTGGCCTGCGCGAGCAGCTCGTACCTGGGCTGCATGGGAGTGCCGGGGTTGGCGAGGGCGGCGATCAACCGTGCGGGCCCGCCGCGGTACCGACGGATGTGGGCGACGAAGTCCTCCAACCAGGCCAACAGCACCTGCCACGGTGTCCGCTTGCTCGTCATGGCTCTGTCGACGGCAGTCCGGATCTGGTCGATCCAGTTGCCCATGGCCGCTTCGACGAGGTTCTCCCGGGTCGGGAAATGCCGGTAGAGCGTGCCAGGGCCGACCCCGGCCCGCTTCGCGATCTCGTCGAGAGACGCGTCGGTGCCGCTGGCCGCGAAGACCTCACTGGCCACCGCGACGATGTGGTCGTAGTTGCGCTGCGCGTCGGCACGCATGCCCACCTCCCTTTGACAATCGGAGACTGTCTCCGTATCGTCGAAACGGAGACACTCTCCAGATACATTACATGCCGGAAGGGCCCGGTGGGGCAGCATGACTGGTGCGTTGGAAGGTGAAGTAGCCGTCATAACTGGCGGCGCCCAGGGAGTCGGCTTCGGCATCGCCCAGGAGTTTCTCGAGGCAGGCGCGACGGTCGTCCTGACCGACCTGAAACAGCAACGACTCGACACGGCGGTCGCTCAGCTCGGTCCGAGGAGTTCCGGGATCGTGGCCGACGTCTCGAAGCGCTCACACATGGCGCAGATGTATCGCGAGGTACATCGCAGGCACGGACGCGTGGACGCAGTGGTGGCCAACGCCGGGGTCGGCGACAGCGCTCCGCTCGGCGGCATCACCGAGGACCAGTTCGATCTCATCTACGGCGTCAACGTCAAAGGCGTGCTGTTCACCGTTCAGGAGGCACTGCCACTGCTGCCCGCCGACGGAACCGTCGTCATCATCGGCTCGACCGCCTCGGTGCAGGCCCTGCCCGGGATGAGCCTCTACAGCGGCGCCAAGGCCGCGGTGCGCGCCCTCGTCCGGGGCTGGATCCAGGACATCAAGGGCTCCGGCGTCCGGATCAACGTGCTCAGCCCCGGGGCAGTGGACACCCCGTCCCTGCGGATTGCCCTGGCCGGCGCGTCGGGCGCCGATCAGGTCGATGCGAAGGTCATGCAGATGGGCGAAGGCAATCCCATCGGGCGACTGGCCGACCCACGAGAGATAGGCAAAGCGGCAGTCTTCCTCTGCGGTGCTGCCTCGAGCTTCATCACCGGTGTCGAGTTGTTCGTCGACGGCGGCATGGCCCAGACCGGCTGAGAGCATCGATTCCCGAGCGGTTGGTGCGGTACGGCCTCCCGATGTGCTACTAATAGCACATGACGTCGGTTGGGGTGCGGGAGTTGCGTCAACGGGCCAGTGAGTTGCTGCGCTTGGTCGAGGCAGGAGAGACGGTGGAGATCACCGACCGGGGTCGACCGGTCGCGGTGCTGGCGCCGCTGCCGGGCGGGCCGTTGGCGCGGTTGCGTGCGGCGGGCGAGGTGGAACCGGCGTCGGTGAGTGAGTTCTTCGAGCCGCCGATCGCCTCGGTCGAGGGTGCGGAGTCGCCCTCGGCGGTGCTGGCCCGGTTGCGAGCCGATGAGCGGTGAACGGGCGACCTACCTGGATTCCTCGGCGATCCTGAAGTTGGTGGTCGCCGAGCCGGAGTCGGCGGCGCTGCGGAACTTCCTTCGGCGGAGGCGTCCGTGGGTCTCCAGTGCGCTGGCGCGCACCGAAGTACTGCGCGCACTACTGCCACTCGGTGAGACCGGGGCGCGCAAGGGGCTGTCCGTGCTGGGCCGGGTCGACCTGATCCGCATCAGTACGCCACTGCTGCAGGATGCCGCAGCGTTGCAGCCGCCCGAACTGCGCTCCCTGGACGCGATCCACCTCGCGACGGCGTTGCGGCTGGGGGAGGACCTGGCCCGCTTCGTCGCCTACGACGCCCGACTGGCCGGTGCCGCCAGGGCCGCGGGTCTCATCGTCGACTCACCATCTTGATGACGGCCCGTCAGTTCCAGTCCGGCCGGGCGGGCTGACTGCCCGAGCAAGGTGGGTGACAGGGTGCTGTCATGCGTGGCGAAGTGGCGCTGTCCTCCACGGCGCGGGTCAAGTTGCTGGTGTCCTGTGTCGCGGGAGCCGCGGCGACGGTGTGCGCTGCGGCGTGGGGAGCCGGGCGCGGGGCTCCACTGCTCGGTTGGGACGTGCTGGCCACTGTGTACATGGTGTTGGTGTGGACGGCATTGTGGCCGCTGGACGGGGCGGCGACCGCAGCGCATGCGCAGCGGGAGAACCCGGGTCGCGATCTTGCCGACCTGGTCCTGCTGGGTGCCGCGGTGGCGAGCCTTGTCGCGGTGGGGGCGGTCCTGTTCGGAGCAGGCAGTGCACCGGGTGACGCGAAGTATGTCCGTGCCGGGCTCGCGTTGGCGTCGGTGTTCATCTCCTGGGCCCTGGTGCACACCGTGTTCACGTTGAAGTACGCGCAGATCTTCCATTCCGGGCCCGGTGGCGGGATCGATTTCAACCAGCCCGGCGACCCCTCCTACAGCGACTTCGCGTACCTGGCGTTCACGATCGGGATGACCTTCCAGGTCTCGGACACCGACATCGGCCGCAGCGACATCAGACGCACCGCGCTTCGTCACGCGCTGCTGTCCTATCCGCTGGGCGCGGTGGTCATCGCGGCCTCCATCAACCTCGTATCCGGTCTGGCCAAATGAAGCTGCGTCGCGTCGCGGACAGCCGCAGCGAGACGGCAGCGCGAGGATCTGGATTAGTCTGGGCGGGTCGAGCTGCGGGGGCTGAGCGATGGAAGTGGCACGCCGGGATGTGACCGTTCACCGAGGCCAGGTGAGCTTCCTGGAATCGGTCGGCGACCGGCCGATGCCGGGTGTCGACCGGCACGTGGTGGTGCTGGTGCACGGTCTGGCGGGGGATTCGGCCACCTGGCTGCCGGTCCTGGAGGAACTGGACCGCCGCCGCCACGGGTATCGCTTCATCGCCCCGGACCTGGTGACCCCGGATCATTCCGATCACTCCCTGGGCGGCTACGCGAACGGAATCCGGGACCTGCTGGCGCGCCTGGGCCACCACCGGGCCACCGTCGTCGGGCATTCCCTCGGCGGCGGCATCGCGTTGCAGTTCGCCTACCAGTACTCGCACATCTGCGCCCGACTCGGCCTGATCAGCAGCGGCGGACTGGGACCGGAGTTGCACCCGCTGCTGCGCGCCGCGACCGTGCCCGGGGCGGAATGGGTCCTGCCGTGGCTGGCCCATCCCCGGGTGATCAGCGTTGCGGGCAAGCTCCACTCAGCTGCCCTGCGGCTGTCCTTCCCCGCCGCCAGGCCGTCCCTGCAACAGTCCGCCGCGGCCTTCGCCTCGCTGTCCGACGCGGCCCGACGGCGGGCCTTCGTGCTGGCCGCCCGCAACGTCATCGACAGATCCGGCCAGCGGGCCAGCGGCCTGGACAAGCTCTACCTGCTCGGAGACATCCCGACTCTGATCGTCTGGGGATCACTCGACCCACTGATCCCGGTCTCACACGGCCACGCCGCCGCCGAAGTCCTGCCCGGCGCCCGCTTCGAACTGTTCGAGGGTGCCGGGCACTTCCCCCACAGTGATCAGCCCGCCCGGTTCACCGACCTGCTGCTCGACTTCCTCGACACCACCGAACCCGCGGAATCGGACCCGGACACATTCGCGACCCGACTGGCCTCCGGCGCCGACTGAACTCCGTCGTCTCAGGGTGCTCCGGGGTCGGCGTACAGCGACTGCCAGAACCGCAACGCCGCGTGCTCCATCTCCAGGCCCAGTCGGAGGGTGACCATCCGGGGGGCAACCGCGTCGACGGCGCCGAACCGGTCCCGCATGCCCTCGTACACGCGGATGCGTTCGGTGTGCTGCGCGATCTGCTCGCGCGCCAGGCGCGCGACGTTGCCCGGTTCGCCGAGCTCGTTGAAGAACAGCTTCAGCTCCGCGATGTCACGCATCTGGAAGTGCTCGTTCGTCGGCGCCGCCAGCCAGGTCCGCAGCCGCGCCGCTCCGGCGTCGGTCAGCGAGAAGACCTGACGCCGACGGCCGTCGTGCTCCTCGGCGCACGCGAGGAGGCCGAGCTCGGCGAGCCTCCTCGGCTCGGAGTAGAGCGCCGCGTGCGGGAAGGCCCAGAAGTAGCCGACGGACCGGTTCACGGCTCGCTTGAGGTCGTAGGACGTGGACGGCCCACGCAAGCCGATCATCCCGAGCACCACGTAGGAGATGGGGGACAGGCGCTCCGTCGACACGTGACCAAGCATATAGTCGGATCCATACCATCTGATTTGGATGGTCTGTCGAATCAACCGGCGCCGAGCCCGGGGGTGATGCGTTGGACCTCGTCACCGCACTGGCGTGGGCCGCGCAGCGACATCCGAATCGGATGGCCGTGGGCGGGCGGGCCCGGATGACCTACCGGCAGTGGGATGCGCACACGAACCGGCTGGCCCGGCGGATGGCCGACCTCGGCGTCGGGCCCGGCGCCCGGGTCGCGTTGAGCCTGTCCGGCGGCGAGCCGCTGGCCAGCCTGCACCTGGCCACCCAGAAGCTCGGCGCCGTCTCGGTGCCGCTGTCCACCCGCCTCGGGCCGGCCGAACTGGCGTACTGCCTCACCGACGCGGAACCAGTCCTGCTCGTCACCGACGAGGGCACCGCGGCCGCGGCCGAGCAGACCGGCACCTGCGTGCCGCAGCGTGACGTCGCGGAGCTCGACGGCCACGACCGGCCGGACCACGCGCTCGGCCTCGCGGTGCCCGAGGACGAGATCAGCGTGCTGCTGTACACCTCCGGCACCACCGGGAAGCCCAAGGGCGTCCCGCGCTCGCATCGGGCCGAACACTCGGCGGCGGTCGCCCAGATCGCCCAGACCCAGCTGCGCCCGGGCGAGGTGGTGCTCGGCGTGATGCCGATGTTCCACACCATGGGTCTGCGCACGCTGCTGGCCAGCGTGCTGTGCGGGGGCACGTGGGTGCCGCAGGCGAAGGTTGACCCGGCCGAGTCGGTGGCGCTCATCCACGACGAGAAGGTCACCTCGCTGTACCTGGTGCCGGCCTTCTACTACGCGCTGCTCCATCAGGACGGGTTCGACTCGATCGACACCCTGGACCGCCTCGCCTACGCCGGCGCCGCGATGGCACCGATGCTCGCCGATCAGCTCGTCGCGGCGTTGCGCCCGACTGTGCTGGTCAATCACTACGGCAGCACGGAGATCTACACCTTCAGCATCGGTCCCGACGGGATCCGCAAGCCCGGCTGCGCCGGTCGCGCGGGCATGTTCAGTTGTCTACGGCTGATCGCACCGGAACCCGGCGCCGACCCGGATCACCTGGTGAAGCCCGGCGAGCAGGGCCAGGTCATCGCCTCGATGTCCAGCCCGGAGGCCTTCGGCGGCTACTGGCACCGACCGGACGCCGACGCAAAGGCAATCCGCGAGGGTTGGTACTACACCGGTGACCTCGCCACCGAGGACGACGAGGGCGACCTGTGGATCGCGGGCCGGGTCGACGACATGATCAACTCCGGTGGGGAGAACATCTACCCGGACGAGATCGAGGCCGCGCTGGCCCGGTGTCCCGCGGTCGGGGACGTCTGCGTGGTGGGGCTCCCGCACGAGCGGTGGGGCAGCGCGGTCACCGCGTTCGTCGTCCCGGCCGACGGCGTCGATCCGGCCGCAGCGCTTTCCGAGGTGGCCGGATTCGTGCGGGAGCGCGGCGGCCTGCCGGCGCTGAAGCGACCCAAGCGCATCGTCATCGTCGCCGCCGTCCCGCGCTCCGCGGTTGGCAAGACGCTACGGCGAAAGCTGACCGCCGGTGACTACGACGCCGTCGCCGAGGTCGACCTCGAGGTCGGCCGTGGCTGATCGCGCGCAGGCAAGCTGGATCGCCAGTCGGGTGGAGGACGCGCCGCTGCTCACCGGCCGGGGCCGCTTTCTCGACGACCTGGACCCGTTGCCCGGAACCCTGGTCGCCGCCATCGTGCGAAGCCCCCACGCGCACGCCCGCATCACCGACGTCGATCTCGAATGTGCTCGGCGACACCCCGGCGTCGCCGCGGTCATCGGGCCGGAAGAGGTCCGGGCACAGCTGCGCCCGTTCCCGCTGTCGGTGAGCACCAACATGCCTTATTTCCCAACCGGTACGGACAAGGTCCGGTACGTCGGCGAACCGGTCGCCGTGGTGGTGGCCACCGACCGGTTCGTGGCCGAGGACGCCGCCGAGTTGGTCACGGTCGAGTACGAATTGCTCGACGCCGTAGTCGGAGTGCACCCGGCGCTGGCCGATGGCGCCGTGCTGCTGCACGAGGAGAACGGGTCCAACCTCGCCACCGACCGAACCTTCAGCTTCGGCGAGGTCGAGGCGGCCTTCGCCGCGGCCGAGCACGTCGTCACCGGGGAGTACGAGTTCCCGCGGTACTCCTCGGTGCCGATGGAGTGCTACTCGGTCGTGGCCAACTGGCGTGAGGATGCCGACGGCCCGGCGGTGGAGGCGTGGGCCAATTTCCACGGCCCGTTCACGATGGTGCCGGTGATGGCCGCGGCGCTGGGCATTCCGACTTCCCGCCTACGTCTGCACGTGCCGGCCGACATCGGTGGCAGCTTCGGCATCAAGGCCGGGATCTACCCGTACGTTGTGCTGCTGGCTCTCGCGTCGAGGCATGCCGGTACCCCGGTGCGGTGGAGCGAGGACCGCATCGAGCACCTGCTGGCCAGTTCCTGCGGGGCCGACCGCTCGATGCGCTTCGAGGCGGCCGTGGCCGGCGACGGGACGGTCACCGCGTTGCGCGCCGACCTGCTCGACAACGTGGGCGCCTACCTGCGTCCACCCGAGCCCAGCACCCTCTACCGGTGCTACGGCAACCTCACCGGGGCGTACCGCATCCCGGCGGTCGAGATCCGGGCCCGCGCCGTGGTCAGCAACACGATGCCCACCGGCTTGAACCGGGGCTTCGGCGGCCAACAGTTGTACTTCGGCCTCGAGCGGTTGATGGACGCCGTGGCCGCGCGCACCGGTCTGGACGCGGTGGAGGTGCGCCGACGCAACCTGGTGCCGGCCGACGCCTTTCCCTACCGGACCCCGACCGGCGGGGTCTACGACTCGGGGGACTACGAGCGGGCACTGCTGCTCGCGGTGAAGGGCGCGGATCTGGACCAGCTTCGGGTGCGGCAGGCGCAGGCCCGTGGGCGCGGCGAGTACTACGGCATCGGGGTGGCCACGGTCGTCGACCCGTCCGGCACCAACATCGGCTACGTCGGCCTGGCCACCCCCGCCGCGGAACGCCGGCCGGGGCGGGACAAGTCCGGCTCGGCCGAGCACGTCCGGGTCAGCGTCGATGTGCAGGGCGTCGTGACGGTGCTGCTGGGCAGCGTGCCGCAGGGCCAGGGCCACGCCACGACGGCCCGTCGGGTGGCCGCCGCACGCCTTGGACTGCCCCTGGACGGTGTGCACGTGGTGGTCGAGATGGACACCGCGACGACCCCGTGGACGGTCACCTCGGGCAGCTACTCCTCGCGCTTCGCGCCGCTGGTCACCAGCGCGGTGGTGGGGGCCTGCGACCGGATCGCGGCCACCCTGCGAGCCGCGGCCGGCGTGCTGCTCGACGTCGATCCGGACTCCCTCGAGCTCGCGGCGGGCACGGTGCGCAGCACGGCGGATCCTGAGCGCTCGGTGCTGTTCCGGCACGCGGCCGGCCTCGTGCACTGGGATCCGGGCGCGCTGCCCGAGGGCACCGCGGCGCGGCTCTACGAGGAGGGCGTGTTCTCCCCGCCGCAGTCCCGGGCGGCGGCGCTCGACGACACCATAAACTCCAGCCTCTGCTACGGATTCGTCGCCGAGGTGGTCGCGGTACACATCGACCCGGAGACGCTCCAGCTCACGATCGACCGGGTCTCCAGCGTCCACGACTCCGGGACCGTGCTGGACCAGACCCTGCTCGACGGGCAGGTCCACGGGGCGCTCGCCCATGCCCTGGGCGGCGCGTTGTTCGAGGAGTTCACCTACGCCGAGGACGGCCAGCCGACCTCGGCCACTTTCCTGGACTACCTCTGTCCCACCTCCGCCGAGGCCACATTCCCGCTCGTCACCGACCACGTCACCACCCCCTCGCCGTTGACGCCGTTGGGTGCGAAGGGCTGCGCCGAGGGCAGCTCGATGAGCTTCCCGGTGGCGTTGGCCAACGCAATTTCTGACGCACTGTCACCCAGAGGGGTTTCGATCGACCGGCTGCCGCTGCACGGCAGCGTCCTGCACGACCTGCTCGAACGCCCGACCTGAACGTCCGAACGCTCGTCGAAATCCCCAGGAGCCGCACATGCCCACCACCGGTGGTGACGTCCTTCTCGATCACGGCCACGACGGTCAGGTCGCGTACCTCACGCTCTCGCACGGCGGGTACACCGTCGTGACGATGGAGATGCGCGCCAAGATGGCGCAGCGGTTCGCCGAGATCGACCGCGACGAGCACGTGCGCGCCGTGGTCGTCCGATCCGACGGCAAGCACTTCACCTCGGGCGGCGACATCGCCGGGTTCATGGAGGTGGACCCGATCGATCTCACCGCGCTCGGGCACGACATCACGGCGCCGTCGCGAAGCCCGAAGCCGGTCGTGGCGGCCGTTGACGGCTACTGCTTCGGTGTCGGTCTGGAACTCGTGCTCTCCTGCGACATCCGCCTGGCCACCGAACGCAGCGAGTTCGCGCTGCCCGAGATCAACCTCGGCATGATTCCCGGCAGCGGCGGCACGCAGCGCCTGGCCCGGCTGATCGGCCTGTCCCGGGCGAAGTACCACATCCTGACCGCGAAACGGATCAGCGCGGCAGCGGCCCACGACTGGGGCCTGATCGCCGAACTGCACGCCGACCGCGAGGCGTTGGACGGCGCGGTCGAGGCACTGGTGACCAAACTGATCGCCTTCTCGCCCGCCGCGCTGCGCACGGCCAAGGAGGTGCTCGACCGCGGCGTCGACGGGCCGCTGTACACGGGCATCGAGTTGGAGCGGAAGGCTTACGCGATGCTGCGCGGTACCCAGGACTTCGCCGAGGGCGTGAAAGCGTTCGCTGAGAAGCGCAAGCCGCACTTCACGGGACGCTGAGCGGCGATGAAGCCCGCCCCCTTCGCGTACGTCCGGCCGGCGACCCTGCAGGACACGATCGCCGAGCTCGCCGCCGCGGGCGAGGACGGCAAGATCCTCGCGGGTGGCCAGTCACTGCTCCCACTGCTGGCCATGCGGTTGAGCAGGCCCGGGACGTTGGTGGACATCAACGCCGTTCCCGGTCTCGACGGCATCGAGCTGAGACAGGGAATGCTGCGGATCGGCGCGACGGTGACGCAGCGTCAGATTGAACGCGACACCCGCGCCGCGACCGTCCCGCTGCTCGGTCTGGCGCTGCCGTTCGTCGGCCACCGGGAGCTGCGCAGCCGCGGCACGGTGTGCGGCTCCCTGGCGCACGCCGACCCGGGTGCCGAGCTGCCCGCGGTTGCCTCATGCCTGGGTGCGACGCTGGAGATCGCCGGGCCCGCCGGGCGGCGTACCGTGCCCGCCGCGGAATTCTTCGTCGGCGTGATGACCACGACGGTGGGCCCGGAGGAGATCGTGGTCGCCGTGAACTTTCCGGTAGCCGGGACTGGCGAGGGTTTCGGCTTCGCCGAGATCGCCCGCCGGCACGGCGACTTCGCTCTGGCCGGTGTCGTCACGCGCGTCCGCTCGGCGCAGGGACAGGTGCTGGACGCGACGATCACCGGCTTCGGAGTGTCCGACCGGCCGATCACCCGCGACGTGACCGGGTTCGTGGCCTCCGCCGCCGAGCAGACCGACAGCGCGGGCGCCCTGCGGGCCGGCACCGATGCACTCGCAGCCGAGGTCGTGGACACCGTCGGCGACGGCCACGGCTCCCGGGCCTACCGCCGCCGACTGTTCGCCGTCCTCGCGGCCCGCGAACTCGCCCGCGCGTTGCGCGGATCCCGAGGAGTCGAGTCGTGACAGCGGGGCAGCGCGCGGTAAAGGTCGCCGCCGACGGGCTCGCCGAGGTGGGCTTCACGGTGAACGGCTCGCCGGTGACCGTCCGGGTGCCCACCCGGATGCATCTGGCCGACGCGTTGCGCAACGACCTCGGCCTGACGGGTACTCATCTCGGCTGCGAGCACGGCGTCTGCGGCATGTGCACCGTGCTCGTGGACGGCGCCGCCGCCCGGGCCTGCCTGATCCTCGCCGTGCAGGCCGAGGGCGCCGAGATCGTCACGGTCGAGGGCCTGGGCACCCCGGACGACCAACATCCGTTGCAGCGCGCGTTCAGCCACCACCATGCGCTGCAGTGCGGCTTCTGCACTCCCGGCTTCCTGCTCAGCTCCTACGACCTGCTCGCCCATGGTGGTGTCGATCCGGACACGTTGCCCGCGGCGCTGTCCGGCGTCCTGTGCCGCTGCACCGGCTACCGAGGGATCCTGGCAGCGGTCGGGGACGTGGCCCAGGCCTACCCGGAGGGAATCCCCGCCCCGGGCAACTGCACTGCCCGCACCATTGTCGGGCACGAAACCGGCGGCGGGTCGGTGGCCGGCACGGGTTCGTCCGCGCAGTCGCCGGCGGCAAGCACTTCTCCACCCGCCGTCGGCGCCGGCCCGTTCGTGGTCGGCGCCAGGCCGGCGGGTGCCGCATTCCGGCGTGGTGCCGCCAAGTTTCGGCATGCGGTCCGCACCTGGTTCCGGCCGTGACGGGCCGTCAGCACTGCGCCTTCGCCCGGTAATAGGTGTCGCGACCGATCTGGTCGGTTGGACCGCCCGGGCACTGGCGCCGTCAGGCACGAAGGTTTCCGTCAGATGACCGCGGGAACCTCGTCACATTTCTGACCCATTGCGTTGCGGCGTTCGAAACATCGCTGCTGTCTTCTCGATGCGATCGCGGGCCGGGAAGGAGGACGGCGATGCCTGGGCGACCGGCAACATGTGGCGGCAGCGCCGGCCTGGCGGAGCCGTCGGCCTCGCGGCCTGCACCGACGCCATGACCAGTAACGGGGCCGTGCCGCAGTGCGTCGGTCTGCCACGGCGGTTCGTCACCGTCCACGGTCATCGCCGCGCCTACGTGCACTGCGGGGAGGGACCGCCGCTGCTTCTGCTGCACGGGATCGGGGACAGCGCCGACACCTGGCGGACCGTGGTTCCCGGACTTACCGAGCACTACACGGTAATCGCCCCGGACCTCCTCGGTCACGGCCTTTCCGACCGGCCGCGGGCCGACTACTCGGTAGCCGCCTACGCCTGCGGGATGCGCGACCTGCTCTCGGTCCTGGACGTCGAACGGGTCAGCGTGATCGGTCACTCCCTCGGCGGGGGCGTGGGCATGCAGTTCGCGTATCAGTTTCCGGAGCGCTGCGAACGTCTGGTACTGGTCTCCTCCGGGGGTGCGGGCCGACAGACCAATCAGCTGCTCCGGCTGCTCGCCACCCCGGGCGCCGAAACTGCGCTACCGCTGCTGGGCATTCCGGGAACTCGCCAGTTCATCGGCGTGCTGGCGTTCGCGCTGCGCGCGTTGGGCACGGATCTCGGGCGCGATGCGCAGGATCTGGGCCGGCTCTTCGAGGCCTTCCCGGACCGGACCGCGCGTAGCGCGTTCGTCCGCACCCTGCGTTCGGCGGTGGACCGGCACGGCCAGGTGATCACGATGCTCGACCGGTGCTACCTCGCCGAGGGCATCCCGGCCCTGCTGATCTGGGGCGGCCGCGACGCGGTCATTCCCGTGGCACACGGGCAGGTACTCAACCAGGCCATGCCCGGCAGCAGGCTCGAGATCTTCCCGGAAGCCGGTCACTTCCCGCACCACGCCGACCCGCGGAGATTCCTGCGCGTCGTGCAGGACTTTCTCGGCGAGAACCCACCGGCTTCCTACGACGTCGACCAGTGGCGCCGACTGCTGCGACGCGGTCCGTCGAGCGGTGACGTGGTGGAGGACGGCACGCTCCCGGCCCGAACAGGCATCACAGCCAGCGGGGCGTAGGCCCGAGCGCACCCGGATCCGCTGTGCGCAGGGAAGCGGCGTCGGGTCGGCTCGTGCCTGGGACCATCCACGCCCGGATCGGGTGGTGGCCGGGGTGTCCCGGCCACCGGCCACCACCCGTCTTCACGGACCGGCCCTCGCCGCGGCGCTCAGCCGTCGTCGGGAGCGAACATTCCCACGTGGGTGCGCCGGTTGCGGCCGGACCGCAACCCGTCCAGCAGGCGGGTCCGCGCAGTGCGGTTGGTGCGTGGCCGGGCGAACGAGATCACGACGGACGGGTTCGCAGTCGTGGGGGTCTTAGATGTGGACATGGAGCGCCTCCCTCTTTCCCGCGGGCCGATCCGGCCCGGGTCGCTCGAAAGTGTGGTGCCATCGCCTTCCGGTCCCCGGGTCGCGGGAACCTGCGATGAGACAACTGAACCGGACGCCTGTTGCGAGCAAATTGCACGGCAGTGAATACGGTCGGTGCGAACGCGCACGCCCGCGCGCCGTCAAGCGCTCCTTCGATGTCAATATCTGATGGCCTGTCAGTACTGCTGCGCCGGCGAGTCGACGGGCGCATCTCGTGGCGTCCCTGCTCGCGTCGACTGCTCGACGGACTGCGGCCCACCGGTCGCACCGCGTCGCCGAAGATTGACCAGGCCGGGCCAGTCCGGCGGCAACGCCCCTAGCCCGGGCCGCCCGTTGCCCCCTGAGCCCTTGCCTGTCAACGCGTGCTCCAGGCCCGGGCCAGTTGCGTTGCGGCGCTGCCACATGGTCACCAGGCCGGGCCAGTCCTGCGGGATCGGCATCAGTTCCTCCTGTGCTAAGTGATCTGGCCTTCATTCCGAGTTGACGTGCGTCGTGCGCAGTCTTCGCCCGCCTGTGGCGGACTCGCGTTGCCGGCCGATGTCGAGTTGATCAATCCAGCCGCACCGCCCGCGGTCGTGCGCTCGTTGGAGCGGGCCAGTGGGGTTCACGGCCGCGAAGTCGGCCGGAAACACAGGTCCGACAGGCTCACTACCGAGCCGCGCGAACGACAAGGGGGTCATGGATGGAGTGGTTGGAGCGGGCATCCTGCCGGGGGGTCGCCGACCCGGACGTGTTCTTCCCGAACCGGACCGCTGCCGGCGGTGCGCGGCAACTGCGTGCGGCCCGGGCGATCTGCGCCGGCTGCCCGGTCGCCCGGCAATGCCTGCAGTGGGCCGTCGCCCTCGAGGTCCAGGAAGGCGTTTGCGCAGGCACCACACCCGAGGAACGGCTGGCGTTGCGCTACTTCGAGGCGCGTCCAACCGGCCGCAGGCTCCGGCGGGCGTCCTGCTAGTGCTCGTGATCACCGCGGCGGCGCGGTCGACGAGCACGCCCGCTCGGCGCTCGACCGAGACTCGGTCCGGCCTGTCGCCCGCGCCGTGGGCCGGTCAGTCGGTCGGCGTTGTCGGCTGCGGAAGTGGGCGGCGCCGGACCGCCAGTCGGGTTCCGGGTCGGGACCACGTCGACCAGTTCGTGGCGGTGCCGGGCAGGGCCGGACCCCAGGCGGAGGCTGGGGCCGGCGGCGCGTCGGTGCCACAGTGGTCGCACAGCAACAGCAGGCCCGCGTAGAGGATTCGGTGCACCGCCAGATCGGCACCGCAGCGAGGGCAGTCGTCGTCTGTTCGCGACGGCTGTTGCGGCGGCTCCGATCCGGTCACAGTCCACCCGTCCTTCGCATCCTCGGCCTGGTCCTTCGAGAGTGGCGCGCTCGTGTTGCGCCGCTGCGACGCGCACGTGAACAACATTCGTTGGGGCCGTCAGGCGCGGGGCGGACCTCGGTCGCAGGATTCACGGTGGGCCGGGACCCGAAGCGCGACCGCAACCGTGCCGTAACAGCCACGACTTTCCGTCCGGGCACGATTGGCGGGTATGGCGGGGAACGTGTTGACGGTCGCGGCGGTCGCCGCCGGCCAGGGGATCGGCTCCGAGCCGGCCCAGCACGGGTGCACGTGGTGCCGGAGCGCGGAGGGCACCTGGTGCAGCTGCACCAGTGACTGCGGTTGCCGCGAGTGCCCCGTCTCACTCGTCGCGGAGGGCGCGGCCCCGTTCAGCTCCCCACCGGTCGCGGTGCCCCGCTTCCGGTAATCGACCCCGGTCCGGTACGTCGTGTCCGGGCCGCGGCCGGCTCCGGGCGGGGCCGGGACTGAGTTCCGTTGGGGTTACGCGGCGCGGGTCTGCGCCTGCCGGGCAAGCGTCCGGCCGTGGGCGTCCGCCGCGAGGTGTGCGTCCCGACGAGACTGCTCGGCCAGGGGTCGCAGCGACTCCATCGCCGGCACGACGGGAGCCATGGTCAGCTCTGCCTCGGCCCGATGCAGGTCCAGGCCGAACACGTCGCCGAGGATCCGCTGCACCCATGGTGTGGCATGGTCCCAACCC
Source organism: Sporichthyaceae bacterium (assembly GCA_036269075.1). NCBI lineage: Bacteria > Bacillati > Actinomycetota > Actinomycetes > Sporichthyales > Sporichthyaceae > Sporichthyaceae bacterium. Next base: position 27,417 of record DATASX010000032.1, on the reverse strand, counting down.
TCGCGGGGGGTGCCGGGGGCGTAACCGCCTCCACGGGCGATGGCGAGGACGCCCTGCCGTCCGGCCAACGGCTGCACGCTGCCGGGAGCGAAGCGCGGGTCGGTGAAGAGCAGATCGATCCAGGTCTTGAACGGCGCCGGGACGCTGAAGTTGTAGAGCGGCAGCGACACGATCACGGCGTCTGCCTCGAGGAGCTCGTCCGCCAGGCGCGCGGCGAGTCCGGTCGCCTCCCGCTGAGCGTCGGTGCGGTCGGCGGGCGGGGTCGAGCCGGCGGTGACCGCGTCCACCCAGGACGAGGCGAGCAGAGGGTCGGTGCCCAGATCACGGCGGACCACCACGCCGTCGGGGTGCTCGGCCAGCCAGGCGGCCTGCGCCGTGTCGGCGAGCTCGCGGCTGACCGATCCGTCGGTGCGAAGGCTGTTGTCCAGGCGGAACAGGCGCATCTCAGTCTCCTCGGTAAGCGGTTCAGCGGATCATCTGTGAAACAGAACATCTGTCGTGAAGAAATTCTTCCGCGCCGGCGTGGTTGATTAGGGTGTGACGATGAGCGCCGACCCGATCCCCGCCGCCCCGACCGGGGCGTGTGGCGCGCTGGGCGGCGACCTCGGCTGGGCCCTGGGGGCGGTGTTCCGCTCCTACGGCAAGGCCGCGACTGCCGTGATGGCCGATCTGCCGGGCGGGCCGCGCAGTTATCAGGTGCTTTCCGCGGCGGCCCATGACCAGCCGGGAACCCAACTCGCGCTGGCTGCCCGGATGGGCGTCGACCGCACCGTCATGACCTACCTCCTCGACGCGCTGGAGGAGGCCAAGCTCGTCACCCGTGTACCCGATCCGGCCGACCGGCGCGCCCGTCGCATCGGCATCACCAAGCGCGGGGCGAAGTTGCTCGCCGACCTCGACCAGCGCTTGGCCCTGGTCGAGACACAGGTGCTGTCCGCCCTCGATGCGGAGGAACGCGCCATGTTCCGCTCACTGCTGCAGCGCATCGCCACCCAGGCCGAAGCCCTCGATCCGGAGTCGGCCTGCGAAGTGACCACCGCGTGCCCGGTGTCCTGACGGACCCGGACCGACGGTTGACGTTTAACTATGTACGCCATACGGTATTCCGAATTCCGTATGACGTACGGTGATCTGTGCCGGACGGCTCGGCGGATCGGTCTGTGCAGGTGAAGGATCAATGGGAGAAGCGGATCTCACGGCACACGGTGTCGGCGACCTGGCGCCGGTCACACCGGATTTCAGCGCTTACATCATTGCCGGAGCGGTGAGTTCGGACCCGGCCAAGTTCGCGCGGGAGACGGAGGGACGCACTCCTGCGCAAGGGATCGAGGACGGGGTGGACGCCGAGCGGCTCGGGTTCCGCCGGGTGCTGATCTCCGAACGGTGGGACCTGAAGGAAGCCGACGTGATCCTTGCCGGCATCGGGGCGCGCACGACCCGGCTGGAACTGGTCACCGGCATCATCGTGCCGACGACGCGGCATCCGTGGATGATCGCCGCGCTGGGGGCGACGATGCAGGCGTGCTTCGGCCCGCGTTTCGTGCTCGGGCTGGGTCGCGGCGAGGTCGGTGCCTTCAAAGGCATGGGTATCGAGGTGACCAGGTTTCCCGCCATGGTGGACTGCGCCGGGATCATGCGTCGGCTGTGGGCCGGTGAGAGCGTGGCCTACCACGGTCAATTGGGCAGCTTCGACGCGTTGCAGCCGCACGAGACCTACGCCGGCCCGCAGCCGCCGATCTGGATCGCCGGGTTCTGCCACGACCGGGGCGCGGCGGTGGCTGCTGCGGCGTTCGACGGGGTGATCCTGCCCCCGATGCTGACGCCGGCGGCCACGGCGGATGCCGTGACGCGGATCCGCAAGGCCTGCGAGCAGATCGATCGTGATCCGGCCAGCATCCGCGTGGTTCAGCCGGTGGTGACGGCCCCTCAGATGGACGACTTCGAGGCGAGGTCGATCTCCGCAGGCAGGTTGGTCACCTATCTGCAGTACCCCTACTACGGGGACGTGCTGGCCGCCGCGAACGGCTGGGATCCGGCGACGGTACGTCGGATGCGAGAGCACCCGCAGTTGACCTCGGCACCCCGAGTCGGAGACCTGACCTTCCACAGGCACCAGATGGTCGAGGGGCCCGGCGCGGTGATCCCGTGGGAATGGGTTCTCGACTGCAGCGCGATCGGAACCGTCGACGAATGCGTGAGCTCGCTGCAGCGTTTCGTCGACGCGGGCGCCGACGAGGTCACCACCTACGGATCCACCCCGCGGCAGAACGCGGCACTGATCGAGGCGTGGCGTAAGCGACCGGAGGCATCTCGATGAGCGCGCACACACTCCCGGCCGTGGTTGTCGTCGACACCGTCGAGGACCTGACCCCGGAATGGCTCACCGCGGCATTGCGATCACGCGGCACGCTCGCACCCGGAACCGAAGTGGCGGCCGCGGACAGCGAGGTCATCGGAACGGGACAGCTTGGTCACGTCGTACGAACCACGCTGCGTTACGCCGGCGACGGTGCCGGCCCTTCCTCGGTCGTGGTGAAGCTGCCGTCCGAGGACCCCGGTAGCCGGCAGCTGGGTGCCGCGATGGGGGTCTACGAGGCCGAGGTCCACTTCTACGAACAGGTCGCGCCCCGACTCACCGGCCGCGTGCCCGACCTGTACCACGCCGCAGTCGACCCCGCGACGGGCCGGTTCACCTTGGTCATCGAGGACGTCGGGGCCAGCACGGTGCCCGGTGACATGCTCGCCGGCTGCACCCCGGACCGGGCCGCGCTCGCGATCGGCGAGCTCGTCGGGCTGCAGGCGCCGATCTGGAACGACCCCGAGTTGATCCGCCTGCCGTGGCTCGACATCGCACGCACCAGGATGCTCTTCGCCCAAGTGCCGCAATGCATCGAACTCTTCCGGGAACGGTTCGCCCACCGGCTCGATCCCGAGCACCTGGCCCTCGTCGAGCAGCTGGCGCCGTTGGCGCCTGTGGTGACCGACGCGGTCTGGAAGCCCCCGTTCGTGGTCGCGCACGGGGACTACCGCCTGGACAACATGATGTTCGGCATTACTGCGGCGGACCCGCCGATCGTGGTGCTGGACTGGCAGGGCGCCCGGTTGGCGCCGCCCCTTCTCGATGCGGCGATCTTCCTGACCACGGCCTTGGATCCCGGCCTGCGTGGCGAACTCGAGCGGGACCTGTTGGGCCAGTACCTCGACGACCTGAAAACCGCCGGGGTACGCGGGTTCGAGGCGCAGGACTGTTGGGAGAGCTATCGGGCCTGCTCGCTGTACCCGTTCCTGCTCACCGTCGCGGTATCGGTGACCATCTCGCGGACCGAGCGCGGCGACCAGATGTGGACCCGCATGCTCACCGGCGCCGCCGACCTGGTGCTCACCACTGGTGCAGCCAAATTGGTCGGCCGGGGATGACCATACCCACGCCCCGGGCCGGTCGGGCGGCGCTGATCACCGGTGCCTCCTCGGGCCTCGGGTTGGAGTTTGCGCGACAGCTGTGCGCTCGCGGTCACGACGCGATCCTCGTCGCCCGGCGAGCCGATCGGCTGGAGAGCCTGGCCGCCGATCTACGGAAGCGATACGACCGCAGGGTCGAGGTGCTGCCCTGCGACCTTGCCGACGCGGCCGCCCGAAGCCGGATGCTCGTCGACCTGGCGGCGCTCGACCTGGAGCTCGACGTTCTGGTGCTGTGCGCGGGATTCGGTCTGGGTGGGCCGTTCCTGCACCAGGACCCGGACCGCATCACCGCCATGGTCCGGACGAACGTCGAAGCAGTGATGGTGCTGTCACGTGCACTCATCCCGCCGATGGCGGAGCGACGTAGCGGCGCGGTCCTGCTCGTGTCCTCGATGGCCGGCAACCAACCGATGCCGAACTTCGGCGCCTACGCGGCCACGAAGGCCGCGATCACCTCGCTGGCACAGGCATTGCACTGCGAACTGGCCGTCCACCGGGTCGGCGTCACAGCCTTGTGCCCGGGGGGTGTGCGGACCGAGTTCTCCAGTGTCGGCGGCGTCGAGCATGTGGAGAAGCGCACTCCGGGTGTCGTCATGATCGGGCCCGAAGCCTGTGTTCGCGCGGGCCTGGAAGGGCTCGACCGGGGCAAGCGGATCGTCATGCCACGGGTGGGCGTTCGCGCGATGGCATGGTTCGGTTCACACGCGCCCCGAGCGCTCTGGCTGCCACTGTGCAAGAAAATGATGGCCTGACCGCGGTCGGTCAACCGCGACGCCGTCGGCGAAGACCCTGAAGCAGCAGGTCCAGGCCGAACTCGAAAGCCTCCTCCGAGGCATGGTCGGCGTACTTGTCGGCCAACGACGTAAGCCGCGGGAATTCCCCCGGGGGCAGATGGGGGATGGTTCCCGCCGCGCCCGAGGTACTGAGGCCGGCCTGGCCACCGGCAAATCCCGTGGTGTAGTACGCCAGCACCCCGAACGCGTGCAGCGCGGTGTCGGCATCGAACCCGGCGTCCAGCAGGATGCCCAACATTCGCTCGCGGACATGGAGCAATTCCGGTCGGTGGGCATTCCGGTTTATCACCAAGGTCGCCAGATGCGGGTACTGACGACACAACGCATGAATCTCACGCAATGAAGCTCGGATCTGCTCGTACCACGGCGCTTTCGTCCCTGGATCGTGGTGGAACTTGGCGAGCGCGAGCTGGGTGACCCCGGCCAGGACGTCGTCCTTGTTCTTGACGTACCCGTACAGGGTCATCGGGCGAACACCCAACGCCTGACCCAACTTGTGCATCGAGAACTTCTCCGGCGGCATCGACTCGATGAGTTCCAGCGCCGCCTCGAGAACCTGTTCCCTGGTGAACCGAGGCAACGGCCCGGGACGACCCGGTGGGCGCTCGGTCACCGGGCCATGGTTGCACGTCACCCAGGCCCCGAGCCGCGGCCGCGGCCGGCCAGTTGCAACCGGTCCCCGCGTGGATGCAAAGCTGTAGTTCCGCACCCGACGGCGCGAATGAAGCGCTGCGCCGGTGGTAGCCCACGAATGATCGGCAGGCCAGGCGCCGCGGGCTCCGGTAAACCGTTGGAAACGTGCGGCTGCCAACCTGGGCCGACGTCAGGGCGCCCGGCGCGGGAAAGGGGTATGGCATGGCAGCTCGGGTCGCCTTGGAGCACCGCACGACCTACCGGTTCGACCGGCCGGTCGAGGTCGGGCCGCACACGATCCGTCTGAAGCCTGCCCCGCACTGCCGCACCCCGATCAGCGGCTACGCCCTGCGCATCAACGGGGCCGAGCACTTCGTCAACTGGCAGCAGGACATCTACGGCAATCACGCGGCCCGGGTGGTGTTCCGGGAGCCCACGGACTTCCTGGAGTTCACCGTCGACCTGATCGCGGACATGACCGTGATCAACCCCTTCGACTTCTTCCTCGACCCCGTCGCCCGCCACTGGCCCTTCGACTATCCCGCCGAACTCATGGCAGACCTTGAGCCGTACTTGCGGCCGGTCCAGGAGCCGGATGCTGCCGGCGGCGGAAGCGGTCCACGGCTGCGGGAGTGGCTGGCCGGTATCGAGTTGACCGGCACCAAGGACGTACCGACGGTCGACTTCCTGGTCATCCTCAACCAGCATCTGGCGGCGGCGATCGAGTATTCGCTGCGCCTGCCCGAAGGCGTCCAGTCCCCGGACCGCACGTTGGAACTGGGCGTGGGTTCCTGTCGCGACAGCGCGTGGGCACTGGTCGGCGCCCTGCGCACCCTCGGCCTGGCCGCCCGCTTCGTGTCCGGATATCTGGTCCAGCTCGCCCCCGAGGGCGAGGCAGGCCCGGTGCGCGACTTCACCGACCTGCACGCCTGGGCGGAGGCCTTCATCCCGGGGGCCGGGTGGATCGGCCTGGACTCGACCTCGGGACTACTGGCCGGGGAGGGCCATCTGCCGTTGGTCGGCGCACCACGCCCGGAGCAGGCAGCGCCCATCAGCGGCACCACCAGCCGCGCGGTCGCGACCTTCGAATACAGCAACCTCGTGCACCGCATCCGGTCCGACCCGCGGACCGCCGGACCCTACCGGCCCGAACAGGTCGAGGCGATCCACTCCCTCGGCCGGTCGGTCGACCAACGTCTGCAAGCCGGCGACGTGCGGTTGACGATGGGTGGTGAGCCGACGTTCGTGTCCGTCACCGACCGGGAGTCCGCCCAGTGGCGCTTCGCGGCCGACGGGGAGGACAAGCGACGGTTGGGCGCCGCACTGGCCCGCCGACTGGCGCAACGGTGGGCGCCCGACGGGATCCTGCATCACGGTCAGGGCAAGTGGTACCCCGGTGAGCCGCTGCCCCGTTGGCAGATCACCCTCGCCTGGCGCACCGACGGGCAGCCGCTGTGGTCGGACCCCGGACTGCTGGCCGATCCCTGGGGCCCACCGTCGGCCCCGGCCGCGGCCGCGACCGGCCTGACCGCCGCCATCGCTGCGAATCTGGGTGTGGCCGCCGACTGCGTCAGCCCACTGTTCGAGGACCCGCTGGACCGGCTCGCGGCCGAGGCGCAGCTGCCGTCGGGCGCGCAACCCGCCGGCCTCCCGCCGATCGCCCCGGCGCAGGCCGAGGAACGGGCTGCGTTGGTCGCCGCGCTGGACGCCGAACGCGGCGAGCCGGTCGGGTGGGCGATCCCACTCAGCTGGGCCGAGGACGACTCCGGCTGGGTCACCACCCGATGGAACACCCGCCGCGGCGCGGTCTTCCTGCGCCCCGGCACCTCCCCGGCCGGGTTTCGCCTGCCCTTGGACGCACTGGCCTGGTCCACCCCCCCGCCACCGCCGCCCCCCTCCGGGTACGCCCCGCTGTTCCCACTGCCGGACGTCGGGCCCGGTTCGGCCGGAGACCGTCCCGCCGCGCAGGTGGTATCCCCGGATCGGGCTGCCGGCACCGCGTTGTGCGTTCAGGAACGCGACGGGCACCTGTTCGTTTTCCTACCCCCGTTGCCCGATGCCGCCGTTTGTACCGAACTGCTGGCCGTCGTGGAGGACGCGGCCCGCGCCGCGGGAGTACCGGTCGTGCTGGAGGGATACTCCCCGACCGGGGACCGCCGGTTGCAGTCGCTGTCGGTCACCCCCGACCCCGGTGTGATCGAGGTGAACGTCCACCCGGCCGCCGACTGGACCGCGATGGTCAAGACCGCCGAGGTTCTGCACGCCGAGGTCACCGAGATCGGGCTTACGGCGGAGACCTTCGCGATGGACGGCATCCGCACCGGCACCGGCGGCGGCGGGCACCTGACTCTGGGCGGTGCCGGGCCGGCCGACAGTCCGCTGCTGCGTAGACCGGACCTGCTCGTCAGCATGCTGACTTACTGGCAGCACCACCCGGGGTTGACCTACCTGTTCTCCGGGCGCTTCGTCGGTCCGACCAGCCAGGCACCGCGCGTCGACGAGGCGCGGCACGAATCCCTGTACGAACTGGAGATTGCCTTCGCCGAACTCGCCGCACTGGCCGACGAGCCGGAAGGCACCCGCCCGTGGCATGTCGACCGGGCGCTGCGCCATCTGCTGGTGGACATCACCGGCAACACCCATCGCGCGGAGTTCTGCATCGACAAGCTCTACTCCCCGGACGGCGAACGGGGCCGGCTGGGTCTGCTCGAGTTGCGGGGCTTCGAGATGGCACCGCACCCGGACATGTCCCTGGTGCAGGCACTCCTGGTGCGAGCGCTGGTAGCCCGTTTCTGGGAGAACCCCTACCGTGCACCGCTGGTCCGCTGGGGTACCCGACTGCATGACGAGTTCCTGCTGCCCGAATACGCCTTGGCCGACGTCGCTGACGTCGTGGCCGACCTCAACGCCCACGACATCGCCTTCGACCCGGCCTGGTTGGAACCCTTCGCCGAGTTCCGTTTCCCACGCCTGGGCTCGGTGGTGGTCGCCGGTGTCGGGCTGGAAGTTCGCGCGGCCATCGAGCCCTGGCACGTGCTCGGCGAGGAGGTCGCCGCCGGCGGCACGGCCCGATACGTCGACTCCTCCTGTGAAAGGGTCCAGATCAAGGCCAGCGGCGTCGTTCCCGGTCGACACGTCGTGCTCTGCAACGGTATTCCGCTGCCGACCGGTCGGTGTCGCGTCGCCGACACCGTCGTGGCCGGGGTACGGTTCCGTGCCCGGACGCCACCCTCGGCCCTGCACCCGACCATCGGCATCCACTCACCGCTGGCCATCGAACTCCTCGACACCTGGAACGACCGGTCGCTGGGCGGGTTCACCTACCACGTGATCCACCCGGGCGGACGCGACTACGACCGGTATCCGATCAACGCCGCAGAGGCGGAGGCCCGGCGCGCGGCCCGCTTCCAACCCGAGGTCAGCACGCCCGGGCAAAGTCTCGTCACCGGCCGGCGCGCCCTGCCGCCGCAGGCTCCGGAGTACAGCTGCACCCTCGATCTACGTCGTACCGCTACCAGCCGCGCATCACGGCCGGCAGTTGCCGACCCGGCCGGCCGCGAAACCTGAGGCACCGTCACCGGGCCGGAGCTTTCGTGGCCCATCCGCGTCGGGTCGTACGAAGCTTCAGCGAGGAAGCCCGGCCAGGTGTTCGAGGATTTCGGCCGGCTCCGTGCGGGTGGTGTAGTCCGGATGGACGTCGATCCAGCGGATCTCGCCCGCCGCGTCCACCACGACCACCGTCGGCATCGGGATGCCTGCCGTGCCGTCGGCGTTGCCTGCGGCGACGTCGATCCCGACTCCGGCGACCGCTGCCTGGGCGGCCGCGCCGAACGCGGTGAGCACCCCGAGCGCAACCGCGATCTGGTTGCCAGGATCGGAAAGCACGGGGAACGCCAACTCGTTCTTCTCCTGAAGCGACAGCGCCTCGTCCGGCTTCTGCGGACTCAGCGCGATCAGGACGCCGCCGCGGGAGGACAGCTCCGAGGCCAGCGCGTCCTGGTACGCCCGAAGGGTGATGTTGCAATAAGGACACCACGCGCCGCGGTAGAGCACGATCACGGCGGTGCGGCCGGCGCGCGTCGCGCTCAGTGTTGTGGCTCGCCCGTGGGCATCGAGCAGATTGGCGTCCGGCATGGGCGATCCGATGGCGGGCAGCGCTCCGGGAGCACTTGCGCGGTGGGCGTTCTGCTCCTGGACGATCACCTCCCAAACGTCGGCGGGGAACAGGCCCGGGACCTGGGTGTGGAACGCCTCGACCCGTTCGGCGATGGTCTGGTCGGTCGTGGTCATCGGAGCCTCCCTATCGGGCTTCGGCCGAGGCCATGGAGTCGTAGCCGGGTGTCATGAAGGTGCGGTGCAGTTGTCGGCGGCGGACGCCCATGTTGCCGCCGTCGTAGAGGGGGAAGCACAAGGCGTCCTGGATGAGTCCGGACAGCGGGCTCAGGTCGCTGTAGCTGTTGACCCCGACCAGACGCATCGCGTCGTAGACGACCTGGACGCACAGTTCGGAGCTGTAGATCTTGGTCATGATGGCCAGTTCGTCGCTGGAGTGGTCCAGGTCGAACTGGTGGCAGGCCTTCCAAGTCAGGTATCGAGCGGCCTCGATGCGCATCTTCAGGTCGGCCAGCATGTAGCCGGCGTTCTGGTGCTCGATCACGAACACGTCGCCGCCGCGCTTGTCGGTCCTGGCGAACTCGAAGGCCAGATCGAACGCGGCGCGCATGACCCCGACGCAGGCGGCGCCGATGATGGCCGCGGTCCAGGAGAACGTCTGCCGGCAGATCATGGGGCCGTCCCCGGGCTTGCCGAGGATGTTGCCCGCCGGCACGTGGACGTCGTTGAAGTGGACGATCGGTGAGGCGACCGCGCGGTGCCCGACGGTGTCCAGGTAGCCGACCAGTTCGATGCCGGGCGCGTCGCCGGGCACGACGATGACCGCGAGTGAGTCCGGGGTGGGTTTGTCCGGGTCGGTGCGGCACACGACGGTGTAGAGGTAGGCGCCGGTGCCGTCGAATCCGCTGCCGTTGTTGGTGAAGTGCTTCTTGCCGTTGATCACCCACTCGTCGCCCTCGCGGCGTGCCAGGGTGCGGACGCCCGCGCCGGGAGCGGGGTTGTCGAAGTTCGCCCCTCCGATGGTCTCGGTGGCGGCGAACGAGGCCAGATTGTGTTCCGGGTCCTCCAGCAGCCCCGAGACGAACCGGCGTTTCTGGTCATCGGTGCCGAAGCTGAGGATCGGTTCCATGCCCAGGCCGCAGCCGAGCAGCGTAGTGGGCACGTTGATGTCCACGGCGGTCAATTCCTCGGCGGCCAAGGCGAAATCCAGGGTCGACATGCCTCCCCCGCCGTACTCCTCGGGGAACATCGCGTGCACGAAACCGGCCTTTGCCAGCTGGGCGTACATGGGTTGGGTGGCGAAGAACCGGTCCTCAGGTTTGGGCAGCGGGTCGATGACCGAACGGACCTCGGACAGCACGGTCCGGGCGAACTCGCGAGCATTCGCCTGCAGGGCCTGCTGTTCCGGGCTGAGCCGGAAGTCGATGGCCATGAGTGCCCGTCCCTTCTCGTCCTGCGCCCGAAGCTAGTGGCCGCAGCCGATGCGGAACTAGTGGCGTATGCGCCCGGTTCGCTAGCGTTTGCGCCATGCGTATCGGATTGATCGCCGTCGACGGTTGTTTCGGTTCCGCGGTCGCGTCGCTGGTAGACATCATCGGCACCGCCGAGATCGTGCGAGCCTCGGTCGACGCGGCCATCCCACCGATCGAGCTGTCGATCGCCGGGGTCCGGCGGCGGGTGACCACCTCCAGCGGCATGGTCATCCCGACCACCCGCAGTCTTCGGGAACTCGAGGATCTCGACGTCGTGGTGGTGGCCACCCTCGGCACCTTCACGGGGCCGGCCACCGAGGAGGCCATGGAACATCCGGACACCCGCGCGGTGGTCCGGGCCCTGCGTTCCCTCGATTCCCAGCGCACCCGGTTGGCGGCCGCTTGCACCGGGGTGTTCCCGCTCGCCGAGGCCGGTCACCTCGACGGGCGGTTGGCCACGACCACCTGGTTCCTCACCCCGACCTTTCGTGCTCGTTATCCGCGTGTGTCACTGGACCTGGAGCGGATGGTCGTCGCCGACGGTCCGGTGCTGACCGCCGGTGCCGCCTTCGCGCACATCGATCTGGGGTTGGCGATCCTGCGTTCGATCAGTCCGGAGCTCACCGGCCAGGTCGCCCGGCTGCTGCTCATCGACGAACGGCCCGCGCAGTCTGCCTACGTCGTCTACGACAATCTCCAGCACGAGGATCCGCTAGTGCTCGCCTTCGAACGCTACGTGCGCCGCCACCTGAAGAAGCCGTTCGACATCCGCCTGGCCACACGGGCGATCGGCACCAGTCGCCGCACGTTGGAACGGCGCACGCGCGAGGTTCTCGGCATGAGTCCGTTGGACATCGTGCACCGGATCCGGCTCGAGCGGGCCGCCCATCTGCGCCGGACGACCGGCCTGAGCAGTGAGGCGATAGCAGCCCGCGTCGGCTACGCCAACGCCGAGACACTGCGCGCACTCGAACGTCGCGCCGCGCGCCCCGACTCAACCCGATCCTGACACCTGAGCAGATTCAGGGCCCCGCAGAGCGGCGGACCACTTCTGCTCGACGTGGGCGAAACGCCAGACCGACAGCGCGATGACCCAGGTGACGACGAACAGGCCGACGATGACGAAGCCGGCTTTGTTCAGGTCGAAGTTGTTCACGTAGTCCCACAGGCCGCCGGTGAGGTTCAGCCGGCCGGCGGTCACCTGCAGGACCTCCAGCCCACCGATGAACCCGGCCACGATCACCGACAGGCCCGTGATCGTCAGGTTGTAGAACACTTTCCGGACGGGCTTGGAGAAGGCCCAGCCGTAAGTGAAGTTCATGAAGGTGCCGTCGACGGTGTCGAACAGGCACATCCCGGCGGCGAACAGGAACGGCAGCGACGCGATCGCGTACCAGGGCAGTCCACCGACGGCCCGTTCCGAGGCAAGCACCAGCAGCGCGACCTCGGTGGCGGTGTCGAAACCGAGGCCGAACAGCACCCCGACCAGGTACATCTGGCCCGGTCGGGTGATGGACCTCGTGACCGGACGCAGGACGCGGTTCATCAGGCCGCGATTGTTCAGGTGCTCCTCGAGAGCCGCCTCGTCGTACTCGCCTCGCCGCATCGCGCGGAGGACCCTGAGGATGCCCAGCAGGATGACGATGTTGATCCCGGCGATGAGGATCAGGAACCCGCCGGAAACGGAGGTGCCGATCAACCCGGCGACCTGGTGCAGTCCGGAGTTGTCGTCCGCCACCGGGCCGACCAGCGACTTGATTCCCAGCGACAGCAGGAACGCCAGGACGAGCACCACCGTCGAGTGACCCAGGGAGAACCAGAAACCCACCGACAGCGGACGCTTCTCCTCGCTGATCAGCTTGCGGGTGGTGTTGTCGATGGCGGCGATGTGGTCGGCGTCGAAGGCATGCCGCATGCCCAAGGTGTACGCGCTCACCCCGACGCCCAGGCCGAAAGTCTTCGTCCCCAGAGTGTGCTGGTGGGAGGCGAGGAACGCCGCGAGGCTGACCCAGCCGACCACGTTGAGGACGACGATCGTCGAGGTCATCCCGCCGAGCTTGATCCATTCGGTGCGGGTCAGGCTACTTCGCGAGAAAGGCCAGCAACGCACTGTTCACCTCGTCCGGGTGGGTCCACGCGATGTTGTGTGGGCCTCCTTCCACGGTGACGAATTCGAGGTCCTTGATCAGACCCGGTATGCGTGCGGCCGTTGCGGCGTAGGGGAGGATCCGGTCCGCGTCGCCGTGGATCAGCAACGTCGGCACGTCGATCTTCGACAGGTCGTCGCGGAAGTCGGTCAGCCAGGTGTCCACGCAGGCGTGGGCGGCGTACGGCGAGGCGGCGATGGCGAGGGTGAAGCTGTTCTGCCAGGCCTGCTCACTGATCCGGGTGCCGCCCAGCACGTCGACGTTGTAGAAGTTGTCGAGGAAGTTCTTGAAATAGGCGGGCCGGTCGTTCACGACGGCCGCCTTGATGTCGTCGAACACCGATCCGTCGACCCCGTCCGGGTTGTCGCCGGTCCGCAGCAGGAACGGTGGGATCGCCCCGAGGAGAACGGCCTTCGCGACGCGGGCCGAGCCGTAGGCGCCCAGGTAGCGAGCCACCTCTCCGGTGCCCATCGAGAAACCGACCAGGACGACATCGTTCAGGTCGAGATGCTCGACCAGGGCATTCAGGTCGGCGGCAAACGTGTCGTAGTCGTAACCCACGGTGGGTTGGCTGGACTTGCCGAAGCCGCGCCGGTCATAGGTGATCACTCGGTACCCGGCCTGCAGCAGGACCCGCTCCTGCTTCTCCCACGACGCGCCGTTCAGTGGATAGCCGTGGATCAGCACGACCGGTCGACCGGAACCGTGGTCCTCGTAGTGGATCTCGATCGCGGCGCTGTTCTCGGCGCCGACGGTGATGCGTGGCATGGGGGTCTCCGTCCCGTTGAGTGGCTGAGCATCGGTGATCCGATGCCCAGCCACCGTCTCGGGCCAAGGGATGGAACCACACCCGGGTCCACCCCCGGCCGACGCCGGGTCGTTCACACCGCGGCCGCGGCCGGATCGCTCGGGTGCTCGCTGAGCTGGGTCGGGTCCGTCGTCATCCACTTGTCCATGGGCAGGGAGGCGAGCATCGCCGCGAGCTGCTCGGCGTCCTCGGCCCGCCACAGACCCAGCGCCCGCCAGCTCGCCGGCGTGGGCGCCAGCATCCACAGCCGGACGAGGTTTCCCTGCGCGGCGAGCTCGCGCGTCCGCTCGGCCTCGCCGGCCTTGATCCGGTCCAGCTCCGCGGGATCGACATCCTCGGGAATCGTCACGGTGAACGTGGTCAGGAAGTCGGTGCCACCGCCCGCGTGGGACGGCGGCGGGTCGTTGGGATGGGCCCCGAGGACGACAACCTGATCGGAGCGCCAGACACGCAACGGCATCGAGGCGAGCACCTTCTCCAGTTCGACCTCGTCGTTGGCGGCGAACAGCCCGATCGTGCGCCATTCGCCCGGTTGCAACGGAGGTCGCCACAAGCGCAACAGGTTGCCCTGCGCGGCAAGCTCGCGCGCCCGGGCCGCCTCGCGGCTCCGCATCTGCTCAACCGCCTCGTCCGTGGTTTTGTCCGGAACCAGCGTCGTCATCGTGACGAGATACTCCATCGCCGGGTGCCCCCTCGATTCAGCTGCTCGGGTCGACGGCGCCGGCCCCACGGCAGATACTTCCCGGTTCGCCGTACGGCCCAGGCCCGGGGAATGCCCGGGCATTCCCCGGGTGCGCCCGGGCAGCCGCGGGCACGAGGCTGCGGCACATGTCGAACCACTTCAGTGCCGCCAATCTGAAATTCCCCGAGGACGACGCGCGTCTGGACCTCACCGACCTGTTCGTGTTTCCCGCGCCGGACGACCCGGACCGGACCGTGCTCATCCTCGACGCCAATCCGTTCATGACCGGCTCGGAGTTCCACCCGGACGCGGTCTACCGCATCCACATCGACAACGACGCCGACGTGCAGGCCGATGTGGCGTTCAGCTTCGTGTTCTCCGAACCACAGGGCGGCAGGCAGACCGCGACCGCGTACTACGCCACCGGCAGCCAGGCCCGCGAACCGGAGCCCACTGGTGCAGTGCTCATCGCGGCCGCCCCGGTCGGCCTCGACGCGAACGCGGACCCGGTCGAGACGAGCCGTTGCCGGTTGTTCTTCGGAGTGCGCAGCGACCCGTTCTTCGCCGACGCCGAAGGCTTCCTCCACGGTTTCGAATGGACCGGTGTCGACACCTTCGCGGGCAAGAACGTGCTGAGCATCGCCCTGGAGGTCCCCAACGACATGCTGGGTGCCGGCCCGGTGATCGGGCTCTGGGCCACGGTAAGCGTGCGCCGCGACGGCAAGCTCGTGCAGGTCGAGCGCGACGGCCATCCGTCGATGAACCCGATCGTCATCGCCGACGAGGCGAAGAACGACTTCAACGCCGGTCACCCGGCCGACGACGTTCAGCTCTACCTCGAGCCGTTGTCCAAGCTGCTTCAGGAACACGGCTACGAGACATCCGCCGCGTACTCGGCAGCGCTGACCCTGCTGCCGGACATCCTCGGCTACGACCGCAGCCGGCCCGCCGGCTATCCCAACGGGCGCGTCCTCACCGACGACGTGTTCGCGGCCCGAACCGCCTACCTGACCAACGGAAAATTCAGCTCCAGCGGCGTCAAACCGCACGCGGACCTGCGAGCGGAATTCCCCTTCCTCGGCGTGCCGAACCAGGAGACCACATCATGACCACCGTCGACCAACGAGTTGCCGTCATCACCGGCGCGTCCCAGGGCATCGGCGCCGCGCTGGTGGAGGCCTACCGCAAACGGGGTTGGGCCGTCGTCGCCAACTCCCGCTCGATCCAGGCATCCGGCGACGCGGACATCCTCGCCGTGCCCGGTGACATCGCCGACCCGGCCACGGCGCGCAACGTGATCGACAATGCCGTACGGGAATTCGGCCGGGTGGACACGCTCGTCAACAACGCGGGGATCTTCATCGCCAAGCCGTTCACCGACTACACGGCCGAGGAGTACCAGGCCCTGATCGCAGTCAATCTCACCGGCTTCTTCACCACCACTCAGCTGGCCATCGCGCAGATGCTGCGCCAGGGCGACGGCGGCCTTGTCGTGCAGGTGACGACCAGCCTGGTCGACAACGCGAGCAGCATGGTGCCCTCGGTACTGGCCTCGCTCACCAAGGGCGGTCTGCAGTCGGCGACCAAGTCGCTGGCCATCGAGTTCGCCAGACGGGGCGTGCGAGTCAATGCCGTCGCGCCCGGCATCATCCAGACCCCGATGCACTCGCCGGAGAATTTCGAGGTCATGGCCGGGATGCACCCGATCGGCCGCATGGGCATGATCAGCGACATCGTCGACGGCGTCCTCTACCTGCAGGACGCACCCTTCGTCACTGGCGAGATCTTGCATGTCGACGGCGGGCAGAGCGCGGGCCGCTGACGGGTCAGTCGGGTGGCTGATCGGGAGGGAAGTCGAGCACCGAGTTCCGCAGCTGTCTGCGTGAGGAGATGCCGAGCTTGGCGAAGACCTTCCCGAGATGCCATTCGACGGTCCGCGGGCTGACGAAGAGACGGGTACCGATTTCGGCATTGGACAGGCCGTCGCGGGCGAAGCGGGCGATGTGGAACTCCTGCACAGTCAGCTCCTCGGTGGTCTCGATGCTGCGCTGAAGTGTTTTCTCGCCCATCACGACGAGCTCCCGCCGGGCTCGTTCGGCGAAGCCCGTGGCCCCCATGGCCAGCAGCGTCTCGTGCGCGGCGCGTAGCTGCTCACGTGCCTCGGTCCGCTCACCGGTGCGGCGCAGCCACTCGCCGTACAGGAGGCGACCCCGGGAAACCTCCGTGCGCAGACCCGCGCGGTCCAGGTGCTCGATCGACTCGCGGAACGACGCGGCCACGTCTGGGCCGCCCTGGATCGCGCGGAGCCGGGCTGCCATACCCAGTGCCCAATCGGTCGGCGTGGCAGCGGAACGCGCCGACATCCGCTGCGAGGCGGCCGTCACCAGGTCGGTGTCCCCGGTCCGCGAGGCCGCCTCGGCAAGCTCGGAGACCACCATCATCGAGTAGCCGCCCACGGCATCACGGTCGAAGACCTCGCGGGCGGCCTTCACCGCGATGTCGTGCCGACCGAGGCCGTTGTTCAGCACCGCACTGGCGTAGCCGGCGAAGTTGACGATCCGCCCCTCGCCCAATGCCAGGGCCTCATCGCGAACGGCGGCGATCAGCCGCGAGGCCCCATCGCCGGTGCAGCGCAGGGCAGCAAGCAGCGTCGCCGCGTAGCCGACCGGGCGATTGCCGGTGATATCGGAGACCATTCGGTCCTCGTCGATCAGTACGGCGGCATCAGTCAACCGTCCCGCCAGCAACTCGACGACCGCGAGCGCGTTGACCGCGAACTGCAACTGCACCAGCGCTCCGGCGTCCCGAGCCCGTTGAACTTGTGCCTGTGCCAGGCAGCGCCCGGCTTCGAAGTCCCACAGCTCGGAGGCGAGGTACCCGGTGAACAGGTCGCTGCCCAGCCAGAGCAACCGGCTCACGTCCTCGCCGCGGTGATCGATGTTCCGAACGCTGTCCAAGGCTCGAGTCAGGGATGGCACAGCCGCGGCGTGGCCGTCGATGAATCGCGTGGCCAACGCGTCGAGGACCAGGTCGGTGACCCGCGGCTCCGGACGGATCGTGGCCGCGGCCCGGGCGGCTGCCGCGACGGCGCCGGCCGCGTCGTCCGTCGTGCTCGACAAAACCGCGGCACCGAGCGCGTCGAGGTACGCCTCCTGGGCCAATTCGCGATCGAGCGGCTCGAGTTGTCGGGCGGCGTCGACCAGGACGGGAACGGCCTCGGTGGCTCGGCGCTGGTCGAAGGCGATTCGTCCCCGCAGATGCTTCGCCTCGGCAGTGCGCAACTCGTCGGCCGGGCCGGCTTCGACCGCGGCCAGCAGCGCGAGAGCTGCATCGAGCGCGCCGCCACCGCGCTTGCGCCAGGCTGCGGCGAGCTCGCGGTCTGCTCGCCGGTCGGAGTCGGGTGTGAGACTCGCTGCACGTTCCAACAGAGCGGCGGCGGCCAGCAGGCCACCGCGGGATTGCGCTCGTGCCGCTGACAATTCGAGCGCAGCCGCGATCTGTTCGTCGGGTACCGGAGATGCGTGCGCGCGGTGCCAAGCACGCCGGTCGGGGTCGACGTCCGCGTCGGTCGCCTCCGCCAGCGCACGGTGTGCTGCCTGTCGTATCTCGGTGGACGCGCGGCGATAGGCGGCCGCGCGGACCAACGGATGCCGGAAGCGAATGCGGGAGCCCAACTGAATCAACCCCGCCGCCTCGGCAGCGTCGCCCGCGTTCGGGCCGAGCCCCAGCAGTGCGGCGGCGCGCCACAGCAGAGTTGCGTCGCCGAGTGGTTCCGCAGCCGCAGCCACGAGCAGACGCCGCGTGTCCTCCGGCAGCGCCGACAATCGCCGCACGAAGCTCTGCTCGATGCGGCTGACCAACGGATCCGGTCGCTCGAATCCATCCGCAAGCTCGGCGGCGGTCCAGGCACGTGGCAATTCGAGCAGCGCAAGTGGATTGCCGCGGGTCTCGGCAATGATCCGGTCGCGGACGCGAGCATCCATCGGCCGTTTGACCACCGAGTCCAGCAGACGCCCGGCCTCGACTTCACCCAGGCCAGTGACCGTGAGTTCGGGTAGGCCGCGGAAGTCGCGATCGTCGCCGGGCTCCCGCATCGCCAGGACGAGGACGACTCGCTCTGCCATGAGGCGGCGTGCTACGAAGGCAAGTGTCTGCGCGGACGCCCGGTCAAGCCACTGCGCGTCGTCGACGAGGCAGATCAGCGGCCGCTCCTCGGCGCGGTCCGCCAGGAGGTCCAGCACCGCGAGCCCAACCAGGAAGCGATCCGGCGCCTCCCCGCCGACGAGCCCGAACGCCTTGCTCAACGCGATCCGCTGCGGGTCGGGCAGGCGGTGGAGCCGGTCGAGGAAGGGGCCGCAGATCTGATGGAGTCCGGCATGGGCGAGCTCCATCTCGGCCTCGGCGCCGGAGGATCGCACGATCCGGAACCCGACGGCGCGCGACTCGAGTTGGTCGAGCAGCGCTGTCTTGCCGATCCCGGCCTCGCCGCGCACGACGAGCACCTGACTGCGCCCGGCGCGTGCCTCCGCGATCAGACCGTCTAGGGTCGCGCTCTCGTTGTGCCTTCCGAACAGCATGGCCGGACCGTCCTTGATTAGCCTGGTCAGGAGGTCTCCGTGGGAGGTTCCGACGCCCACGGGGCTCGCCGAAGTTCCGTCCCCGCCCAGTCGAAGACGGGTTTCGCGCGTACCTTATTCCCCCCCGGCAGCGATCAGCCACCAGCTCGATGACGATGACGCAAATGATGGTGAAGCAGGCGCATACGCCACTGGAGAGGGGCCCTCGCGACCCCTAGCGTCGGAGGGACGGGCCGTCGAACCACGCGGCGGCTGACCGGAGGAGAACCCGTGACGACAATTACCCCGACCCTCAACGTTTCCTTCGTCGTCAAGCTGGTCGCCAAACCGGAGACGGCCGAGGAAGTGGCCGGCTTCGTCGCCGGGGCGATCGGGCTGGCCAACGAGGAGGCCGGAACGATCGTCTGGCTCGCGCTGCGAACCGACGAGACGACGTTCTGGATCGTGGACGCGTTCCCCGACGAGGCCGCCCGCCAGGACCATCTGACCGGTCGCATCGCCGCCGCGCTGATGGCCAACGCCGAGCGCCTACTGGCCGTCGCGCCGGAGATCCTCCCCGCCGACGTCCTGGCCGCGAAGGTCCCGTGACCGGGGCCCGAGGATGATCGAGGCTGTTGCTGCCGGCTCGTTGCCGGAACTCGGGATCATTCCCGAGTTGATGTCCGCCCAGGTGCTGCGCACCGAGCGGTTGGGTGAACCGCGGACCGCCTTCCAGGTCGAGCAGTTGACCACGCCCATGCCGGGCCCCGGCGAGGTCCTCATCGCTGTGATGGCCGCGGGGATCAACTTCAACAACGTGTGGGCCGCGCGGGGTGTGCCGATCGATGTGATTGCGGAGCGTCAGCGGGCCGGTGAACCGTATGACTTCCATATCGGTGGTTCGGATGCCTCGGGAATCGTGTGGGCACTCGGCGGCGGTGTGGAAGGCCATCGGGTGGGCGACCACGTGGTGGTGCATCCGGGGTACTGGGATCCGACCGATCCGCAGGTGCGCCGCGGCGGGGATCCGATGCTTGGCGCCACTGCGCGGATCTGGGGCTACAACACGAACTTCGGTTCCTTTGCCCAGTTCTGCCTGGCCCAGGCCCACCAGGTCCTGCCCAAGGCCGAACACCTGACCTGGGCCGCCGCCGCGGCGCCGACGCTGGTCGGCGCCACCGCCTACCGGATGCTGCACGGCTGGGCCGGGCACACCGTCGAGCGTGACGACGTGGTTCTGGTGTGGGGCGGGTCCGGTGGGGTCGGCAGTCAGGCGATCCAGTTGGCGCGCGAGGCCGGTGCGCTTCCCGTCGCAGTGGTCTCCGATGCGGAGAAGGGTGCCTACTGCGAGAAGCTCGGCGCGGTCGGTTGGATCGACCGTCGGGACTTCGACCATTGGGGGACTCCGCCGCACTGGACCGACGAGGCGGGTCAGAAGCAGTGGTCGGCCTCGGCCCGGGCTTTCGGCAAGCGGCTCTGGGAGGTGGTCGGCTCCAAACGCAGCCCGCGGATAGTGGTGGAGCACCCGGGTGAGGACACCGTCCCCACCTCGATCTTCGTCTGCGACGCGGGCGGAATGGTCGTGATCTGCGCGGGCACCACGGGCTATTCGGCAGTGGTCGACCTGCGGCACCACTGGGTGCGGCAGAAGCGGCTGCAGGGGTCGCACGGCACCAACGACATCCAGGCCCGTGCCTACAACGAGTTGGTCCGGGCCGGGCGCGTCGACCCGTGCCTCGGCGACGTGCGGGCGTTCACCGAGGTTGGTCAGATCCACCAGGACATGGGGGACGGCCGACTCGGGCACGGCAACACCGTGGTCCTGGTCGGAGCCGACTCCGCCGAGGCCGGCGTGGGGTGAGGGCGGTGCCGGGTTTCGCAGATGTCCTCGAGGCGAGCCGTGCGGACCCCGAACGGTTCTGGTTGGATGCGGCCGGCTCCATCGACTGGGACCTCGAGCCCACCCGAGCCCTGGACAGCTCAGCGCGGCCGTTCTTCAGGTGGTTCCCCGACGGGCGGCTGAATGTGTGCCACAACCTGTTGGACCGTCACATCGAAGCCGGACGGGGTGATCAGCCGGCGCTGATCCATCACTCACCCGTCACAGGTACTCGCGCGAGCTGCACCTACGTCGAGCTGCGGGAGCAGGTCGCATTGTTCGCCGGTGTGCTGCGGGGCCTGGGCGTCGGCCGGGGCGACCGGGTCGTCATCTACCTGCCCATGGTCCCGCAGGCCGTGATCGCGATGCTGGCGTGCGTGCGCATCGGCGCGGTGCACTCAGTGGTGTTCGGCGGTTTCGCCCCGCGCGAGCTGGCCGCACGCATCGACGACGCGCGGCCGAAGGTCGTCGTGTCCGCCTCCTGCGGGGTCGAAGGCAGCCGCGTCATCGAGTACAAACCCTTGCTGGAGCAGGCTCTGCGGCTCGCGACACACGCCCCGGCGGCATCGGTGATCCTGCAGCGCCCGCAGGCCCCGGCGATCCTGGGGCCCGGCGACCTGGACTGGTCGACGGTGATGGCCGGCGCGGCGCCGGCCGAATGTGTCGCGGTAGCGGCCACCGATCCGCTGTACATCCTCTACACCTCGGGCACGACCGGGCGGCCGAAAGGCGTCGGGCACGACTGCGGCGGTTACGCGGTGGCGCTGGCCTGGTCGATGGCAAACATCTATGACGTCGGTCCGGGCGAGGTCATGTTCACCGCCTCGGACGTCGGGTGGGTGGTCGGGCACTCCTACTTGGTCTACGCACCATTGCTGGTCGGGGCCACAACCGTGCTCTACGAGGGAAAACCGGTCGGCACCCCGGACGCCGGGCAGTTCTGGCGGGTCCTGGCCGAGTACGGCGTGAAGGTCATGTTCACCGCTCCGACCGCGTTGCGCGCGATCCGAAAGGTCGATCCAGCAGGCGATCTCGTAGGCCGGTACGACCTGTCCGGCCTGCGCTACCTGTTCCTGGCCGGTGAACGGCTGGACCCGGAGACTTACCGATGGGCCGGCGAACTGCTCAGTGTGCCGGTGATCGATCATTGGTGGCAGACCGAGACCGGCTGGCCGATCGTGGCCAACCCGGCGGGGCTGGAGCTGCTGCCGATCAAGCCCGGTTCCCCGACAGTGGCCCTGCCGGGTTGGGACGTGCGTGTGCTCGACGTCGCGGGTGCGCCGGTCGGGGCCGGTACCGAGGGCTCGATCGCGATCGGGCTGCCGCTACCGCCCGGCGCACTGCCCACGTTGTGGAACGACGACGAGCGCTTCATCGCCTCATACCTGTCGACCTTCGAGGGCTACTACCTGACCGGCGACGGTGGCCACCTCGACGAGGACGGCTACCTGTTCGTGATGGGCCGCACCGACGATGTCATCAACGTGGCCGGACACCGGTTGTCCGCCGGTGGGATGGAGGAGGTCCTCACCGCGCATCCGGCGGTGGCCGAGTGTGCGGTCGTCGGCGTCGCCGACCTGATGAAAGGTCAGATCCCGCGCGGGTTCGTGGTCCTCAAGGCCAATGCCCGCGCCGAGGAAGGTCTGCTGCGGGCCGAGTTGGTGCAGTTGGTACGCGACCAGATCGGTGCGGTCGCCTCGCTGAAGGACATCGATTTCGTGGCCGGGCTGCCGAAGACCCGGTCGGGGAAGATCCTGCGCCGCACGATGCGCGACATCGCCGACGGCAAGGAGACGACGGTGCCTTCGACGATCGAGGACCCCTCTGTGCTGGAGGACCTGCGGCCGATTCTCCGCCGTCCCGTCACCTGATCCACCGGGTAAGCACCCCTGATCGCGTCGGACCCGGGTCGGGCCCGGGGGTTTGCCGGGTGCAACGACCTGCGTGAGAACGCGACCGTGGAGCTACGGCGTCGGGCGAGTCCCGACCACCGCAGGAAGGACACGGATGAAGGTCGTGCGCGGCAAGCCGAAACATTCAGCAGACGAACGCCCCGGGGGCCTGGGCGAGGCGGGGCCGAGTCGGCGTAGCCTCCTCGGCGGTCTGATAGCCGTCCCGGTGCTCTACCGGGTCGCGCCTGTCACCGCCGCTCCGGCCGCCACGGCGGCTCGGCCGAGAAGCGGGTCGGATGCATTCGGTGATCTGGAACGCGAGGTGGAGCGTCGATACAACGGCCCACTGCTCACTGCGGGGACCCGGCTGTTGCTGCCGGCGGGGATCAAGGCCGTGCCCATCGAGGACTTCTACCGGTATCCGCACCTGGCCTCCGCCGAATCGCACTGGCCGCGCATGACGGCAACCGACGGCACCACGGTCGACGCGTCGATCGTTCCCGAGCGTGGCGCCCCCACCCGTGTCGCGATCCTGAGCGGGTTCGCGGATGGCTGGTACGAACTCATCCATGCATTCGGCCGGGCCGATCGCGTGAGCTGGGATGCCCGCAAGTTCCCGTTCCTCTGGTTCTACGGCGAGTTCGGCGCCACGAACGAAACCCCGTACCACAACTGGTTCTACACGCTCGCGCTGCAGCCGATGTCTCGTAATCCCTATCCCCAGTCCACCGTGACCAGCTAGGAGCGGAATGTCCCACCACTTGGATGCCGCCGTAGACCCGACCCTGGACATCACCGATGCCTTCTGCTTCGCAGGTGCCGGGGACAGGTTCGGCCCACGGACGGTATTCGGGATGAACACCTCGCCGACGACCGGCGCGCCCTGGAACCCTGCGGGCTACTACGAGCTGAGGATCGACACCAACGGTGATCACGTCGAGGACATCACGTTCCGCGCCACCTTCCCGATCGGCGCCGACGGCACGCAGCACGTGAAGGTCGAGCAGCTCACTGGCGCCGCGGCCGCTGACCGCACTGCCGCGGGCACGGTCATCACGCCCCCCGACGCTCCCGTCGGAGAGGTGGTCGACTGCGCGGGCGGCATCAAGCTCTTCGCCGGGCAGCGCCGCGACCCGTTCTTCAACTACCTCCCGTACCCCCTCGCATCGACGACTGCCCTCGCGACCGGAACCAGCCCGGATTACGCGGCCCTGGGCCCGGCCCACAACGATTTCATGAACACCAGCGTCAGGTCCTTCGTGCTGGAGGTGCCAGTGCGGATCACGGGCCCTGGCCCGGTGAACTACTGGGCAACCACCGCGATCCACGATCTGGGCCACGGGGCCTGGTTCCAGCTCCAGCGCGCCGCCGCGCCGAACGTCAACACCGACTGGGACTTCCGCATCGGCTCGGCGCACGTGGACCCCAACACCACCGGCCCGAGCCATGACCTGGTGGGCAGGCCTGCCAACCCGGCTACCGACCCTGCCTCCGGAGTTTGGGGTCAGATCAGAGACACCGTGACAGCGGTCGTCGCGGCCCGCGGGACTTACGGCAACTCTCCACACCGCTATGCGACCCCGCTGGCCTACGGCGCCTGGGTGGCGGACACCCTGCTCCCCAACGTCCTCACCTTCACTCCCGGCACGGTCGCGCTGTGGGACCCCTGGCACGGCGTCAAGAACGGCAAGGGCCTGGTGGAGGACGCGGCGGACAACATGATCAAGTTGGTCATCAACGAGGACTTCAGCTCCGGCCTCAAAGCCGGGCCGCTCCTGGACCACTTCCCCTACGTCTCTCCGCCACCGACCGACTGACCCGGCCCCCGCAGCGCCGGATCGTTCGGGTGCACGCCAAGTGGCGTGATCTCGATCGTCATCCAGGAGTGCAGCGGCAGTGTCTCGAGGACCGCTCTGACGCCAGCGAGATCGTTAGCCACGAACAAGCCCAACGCTCCGCGCTCGCCGGGCTCGAGCGGTGGCCGCCAAAGTCGAAGAACCGCGCCACCGGCAGCCAGTTCCCGAATTCGCACGGCCTCACGTTCGTAACGATCACGAACCTCGCCGTCGGTGGTCCCCTCGGGCACGACGGTGCTCAACGCGACCAGAAACTCCATCTGGACTCCCGAAGACGGCACAGCGGAAGAAGAAGGGCATCATGACAGGCGACGGTTACCTGGTGGAGCGCCTCGCACAGTTCGTGGTCTGCGCCGCTCACGATGATCTGCGCGGGGATTCGCTGCGTGCAATGAAGCGAAACCTGCTCGACAGTCTCGCCTGCGCGCTCGGTTCCCTCGATGGCGAAATGGTGCCGTCCGTGCGTGCTCACGCGCGGTATTTCAGCAGCAAGCCGACCGCCACACTCATCGGTGGTGGCAAGGCTTCGGTCGATCAGGCCGCGTTCTTCAACGCGGTCCTGGTCCGATATCCAGATCTGCTGGACACGTACCTGACACCGGGCGGCCTGTGCCATCCCGCCGACAACCTCGGTGCGGTCCTGGCCGTCGCGGAACACACGCGGGCCGGCGGAGCTGAATTCCTTCTGGCGTTGGCTGTCGCGTACGAGGTCCAATGTCGCTTCAGCGCTGAGGTGCCCCTCATGGCGCAAGGCCTGAACCATGCGCTGCAACTGGCCATGTCGGTGGCTGCGGGTACCGCCAAGCTCCTCGGGTTGGACGTCGACCGGACGGCCGATGCCATCAGCGCCTCCAGCATCGACAACATCTCTCTCGCGGGCGTACACGCTGAACCTGTCGCCATGTGGAAAGGGGTCTCACCCGCCATCACGGGCATGCGCGCGGTGTATGCCACCATGCTCGCGCAGCGCGGTGTGACCGGACCCAGGGCGCTGTTCGAGGGGCCCAACGGGCTCGATCGGCTTCTCGGTCGCACCTTCGACCTGCGGCCGGCCGACCGAAGCCTCGACGCTGCCGGGCACACCTATCTGAAGAAGTACTGCGCGCTGATCCACGGCCAAGTGATCATCGACGCCACTCTCGCGCTACGGGAGGAACACGGGATCGAGGGAGCAGACGTCGAACATGTCGTCCTCGATGTGTTCCAAGGAGCCTTCGACTTCGCCGGCGGCGGACAGTACGGCAACAAGGACCACCCATGGACCAAGGAGCAGGCCGATTACAACGTCAAGTACCTGGTCGCCGTTGCCCTGCTCGATGGCGGGGTCGGCCCCGCACAACTGGAGACGTCCCGGGTCAGGCAGCCCGATGTGCAGGAGCTGCTCACCCGAGTGGCTGTCGTCCCGTCCGAGGAATTCACGGCGGCGTACCCGGATCGTACGCAGGCACGGGTGACCCTGAGCCTCCGTGGCGGCGAAGTCCTAAGCCGTTCACAGTCCGACTTCGAGGGCTCCTTGACCCGGCCGATGAGCTGGGATCGCGTCGTCGACAAGTTCCGCTGGCTCGCAGAGCCTTTTGCCGGTGAGGCATTGTGCGCCGAGATCATCGACGCAGTCGACCGCCTGGAGCATCTCGAGGTCGTAGAGCTGGCCCGCTTGCTCGCGGCGGCAAGTCCGCAGGCCCTCGGTGCACCGAGACCGACTCGATTCTGATCAGACAAGCATGGCGCAAACGATTGTGAACCTGCCGCATCCGCCACTCGATCGACTAGCTTCACGAGTCGTAAGGTGGAGCCGACCGGCCCACGTGCGGCGCCCGTACTCGCACCGAAAACGGATTTGTCACCGCGCCGCGCTGGACGACATCGATTCAGCCACCGGCAGCCGGCGACTATTTATTTAGCGTATTTCGAAGCTGCGGGCCACATCGTGACGGCGGCGGTAGTTGCTCGATCGCGAGCGAGCGTCTGCCCGCGTGAGTCGAATCCTGGCCTGAGCAGGCGTCACTATCCGTGGGAGTCCAGATGCGTTCCAAGAGTTTGACCGCAGTGTCCTGCGCGGCCCTGGCAGGGGTTCTGGCCATTCCGGCGTCGGCGCACGGGGCCGGCCGATCCACCTCGACGAGCGCGACCGATGACGCTGTGATGTCGATCGCCGTGTCGTTCCCTGTCCAGAACACCAACCACACCAGCGTGGCCTGCGTCAGTGACGGTGGGAACTACATGATCCGCGGGCACATAGTGGCGACCCGGGCAGCGTTGGCCCACCCGGAGGCGGCGACCCTGTACCTGCATGCCGTGACCCAGGGCGAGTTCTACTGGAACTTCAAGGGTGTCCCGGGCTACGACTACGCTGACCAGCAGGCGCGCAAGGGCCACATCTCGGTGACCATCGACCGGCTCGGCTACGGCGCGAGCGACAAGCCGCCGGGCCTGGGGAGCTGCTTCGGGTCGCAGGCCGACACCGCCCACCAGGTCGTGCAGGCACTGCGCAACGGCAAATACTCCTCCGACGCCGCCTCGCCCGCTTTCAGGAAGGTGTTCCTCGCCGGTCATTCCGCGGGTGGCCTCACCGCCACCATCGAGGCCTACACGTTCCACGACATCGACGGGCTGATCGATTTCGGCTGGGCCGATCAGACGACCGCGGCGTTCGCCGCCGAGGAGGTGTCCGACACCGAGAAACGCTGCGCCGAATCAGCGGCAGGCCTGTACAGCACGCCGGGGGCGCCGGCGAACTACACGCCCTTCGGCGACGGCGCGGCGGGCATCCTGTTCAGCAGCGCCTCGCAGGCGGTCCGCGCGGCGGTTCCCCGCGAGTCCGACCCGTGCGGAGACCTGCTCTCCTTCGGGGACGGCATCACGGCCGACTACACCGGCGTCTCGCAGACGACCGTCCCGGTGCTGATCATCGCCGGTGCGACGGACGAGCTGTTCCCGCCCCCCGCCCTGCGGATCCAGGCGGAGCGCTACACCTCCAGCTCGAAGGTCACCTACAAGGAGATGCCCGACACGGGACACGGCTTCGGTTACGAGGCCAGCCACCTGCAGACCGTGGACGTCGTGGACCAGTGGCTGCACGAGCTGGGCGGCTGATTCACGTCGTCGGCGACGACCTGCCGTGGAGGC
>DATASX010000031.1 GCA_036269075.1 Sporichthyaceae bacterium | reverse complement strand
AAGGAGAACCTCACGACGGCCGACCTCGACCTGATCGAGATCAACGAGGCCTTCGCGTCCGTCGGCATCGCCTCGGGCGAGAACCTCGGCCTCGACGACGACCGGGTCAACGTCAACGGCGGCGCGATCGCGCTGGGCCATCCGATCGGGATGTCCGGGGCCCGGTTGGTGCTGCACCTGGCACTCGAGCTCGGTCGCCGCGGCGGTGGCGTCGGGGCGGCCGCGTTGTGCGGCGGTGGCGGGCAGGGCGACGCGCTCGTGCTCCGCGTCGGTTCCTGACGGTGCCTCGGGCCGCAGATGTTGAGCTGCTGACGGCGGCCCGGGCTGGGGACAGGCGATCAGTCGCCCGGCTGATCTCGGCTGTCGAGGAGGACGGGGCCGACCTCGGTCCCTTGACCGAGTTGCTGGTCAAACACGCCTCCGGCTCCTACGTCGTCGGGCTGACCGGCGCACCTGGGGTCGGCAAGTCCACGACCACCTCGGCGCTGGTCGCCGAGTATCGGCGGCGCGGGTTCCGGGTCGGGGTGCTGGCCGTCGACCCGTCCTCGCCGTTCTCCGGCGGCGCGTTGCTCGGCGACCGGATTCGGATGGCCGAGCACTCCGGCGACGACGGGGTGTACGTGCGCTCCCTGGCCGCCCGCGGCCATCTCGGTGGCCTGGCCCACGCGGTCCCGCACGCGCTGCGGGTGCTCGACGCCGCCGGGTACGGCGTGATCCTGCTCGAGACTGTCGGGGTCGGGCAGTCGGAGGTCGCGGTCGCGGCGGCGGCGGATACCGCGGTGGTGCTGCTCGCGCCGGGAATGGGCGACGGCATCCAGGCGGCCAAGGCCGGCGTGCTGGAGATCGCCGACATCCTGGTCGTCAACAAGGCCGACCGGGACGGGGCCGAGGCGGCCGCCCGCGAGGTCTCGGCAGTGCTGGCCCGGACTGCGGCGGACCGCTCCTGGGAGCCCCCGGTGCTGCGCACGGTCGCCACGACCGGGGTCGGCATCGGGGCGTTGGTCGACGCGATCACCGCGCACCGGGAGATGCTCGACCTGTCCGGTGATCTGGAACTGCGCCGCCGGCGCCGGGTGGCCGCCGAGATCGAGGCGGTGGCGCTGGGTCTGCTGCGCCGCCGCGTGCTGGCAGCGGCCGGCGACCGGGCGCTGGACGCACTGGCCGCCGCGGTGGTGGCCGGGCACCTCGATCCGGAGGCCGCCGCGCGGCGCCTCGTCGGGGACGGCTGACCCGGGATCGATCACCCGGCCGTCCCGTGGCGGTCGGTCGAATGACTCCGCCGGGACCCGGATCGACCTACCCTGGCGACTGGGGCAGTGCTCTGCCCTCGACGGGACGGTGAGCGACATGGCCTGGGCAGCCTGGTTGGCGGCGGCAGCCGTGTTGGTGCTGTTGGAGATGACCACCGTCCATCTGCATTTCGCGATGCTGGCCCTCGCGGCGCTGGTGGCAGCGGCCGTCGCGCCCGAGGCTCCGGTCGGTGTCCAATTGGGCGCCGCGCTCGCGGCCGCGCTGGTCGGTCTGCTGGTGATCCGTCCGTTCGCCTTGCGTCACCTGCAGTCCGGGCCGCAGTTGATCAGCGGGACCGCGGGCCTGGTTGGCCGGCCGGCACACGTGCTGGCCCGGGTCGACCGCGGCGGCGGCCAGGTCAAGCTGGCCGGCGAGGTGTGGTCGGCGCGCTCTGCCGACGAGGCGAGCGTCTACGAACCGGGACAGGACGTCTCGGTAATCCGGATCGACGGCGCCACCGCGCTGGTCGGGTGATCTGAGGATGCGTCACATGGCAGGTTTCATCGTGCTCGGGGTCCTGATCCTGATCGTGCTGGTGATCCTGGCCCGATCCGTGCGGATCGTGCCGCAGAGCCGGGCCGGTGTCGTGGAGCGCCTCGGGCGCTACTCCCGGACGTTGAGCGCCGGGCTCACCGTGCTCGTGCCGTTCGTGGACCGGCTGCGCCCGTTGATCGACCTGCGCGAGCAGGTGGTCTCGTTCCCGCCGCAGCCGGTGATCACCGAGGACAACCTGGTCGTCAACATCGACACCGTCATCTACTTCCAGGTGACCGACCCGCGCGCGGCCACCTACGAGATCGCGAACTACATCGCCGGGGTCGAACAGCTGACCGTTACCACGTTGCGCAACGTCGTCGGCAGCCTGAGCCTGGAACGGGCCCTGACCTCCCGCGACCACATCAACGCGCAACTGCGCGGAGTGCTCGACGAGGCCACCGGCCGGTGGGGGCTGCGGGTCAACCGTGTCGAACTGAAGTCCATCGACCCGCCGCTGTCGATCCAGGGCGCCATGGAGCAGCAGATGCGCGCCGAGCGGGACAAGCGCGCCGCGATCCTGACCGCCGAGGGGTTCAAGCAGTCCCAGATCCTGACCGCGGAGGGCGAACGACAGTCCCAGATCCTGCGGGCCGAGGGCGAGCGGCAGGCGGCGATCCTGCGCGCCGAGGGTGAGGCCCAGGCGCTCAAGACCGTGTTCGCGGCGGTCCACGAGGCCGACCCGGACCCGAAACTGCTCGCCTACCAGTACTTGCAGACCCTGCCGCAACTCGCCAAGGGCGAGGCGAACACAATCTGGGTGGTGCCCAGTGAACTCGGCAAGGCCCTGGAGGGCCTGGGCGCGATGTTCGACGGGCGAACCGGCGGCGACGCCGGGAGCTGACGGGAGGGGTGCGTAGTGCTGGCGACGCCGGTGGGTCGGTTGCGGGTGTTCTCGGTGCTGGAGGCGATCAGTTTCCTGTTCCTGCTCGGGGTCGCGGTACCGATGCAGATCGCCGGGAACCGGGTGCTGGTGATGCCCGCCGGGATGACCCACGGGATCCTCTTCGTGCTCTACGTGCTCACCGCGCTGGACGTGCGCAGCCGGTTGTCCTGGCCGAATCCGGTGGTGCTGAAGGTGCTGGTGGCCGCGGTGATCCCGTTCGCGCCGTTCGTCGTCGAGCGCCGGCTGCGCGGGCTGGAAGCTCCGACCCGCGGCTGACACGGGACCGATTTCAGCGGTCGGCGCGCCGGACGGCAGGATGGAGCCATGCCGCAACAGCCCCCCACCCCGCGCATCCCCACCGCCGGTGCCGTCGACCTGTCCGCCCTGAAGGCGCGGGCGAACCGAGCGAGCCCACCGTCCGGGGCGCCTCAGCAGCCCCCGGGCCGCCCCGCGGCCGGCGGCTCCGCGCTCGGCGTGACCGCCCAGCACCGCTCCGGGCCGCCGGCGCCGGCCGGCGGCGCCGACCCGTCGAACCCCTTCGTGATCGAGGTGACCGAGGCGACCTTCGAGGCCGATGTGATCGGCACCTCGATGCAGGTGCCGGTCCTGATCGACTTCTGGGCCGACTGGTGCGATCCGTGCCGCCAACTCTCGCCGATGCTGGAGAAGCTCGCCGCGGAGTACGGCGGCAGGTTCGTGCTCGCCAAGATCGACGTGGAGGCCAACCAGCGCCTCGCGGCGATGATCCAGGTGCAGGCGCTGCCGACGGTGATCGCGGTGATCGGTCAGCAACCGGTGCCGCTCTTCCAGGGTGCCCTGCCGGAGGACCAAGTCCGGGATGTCATCGAGCAGGTTCTGCAGTTGGCGGTGACTCAGGGCATCACCGGTCGGGTCGCCCCGCGCGAGGACGACGGCGCCGACGACGAGGCCGACGACGACCAGGCGGTGCGCTACCCGGACGCGTTGGCAGCGCTGGCCCGCAACGACCTGGACGCGGCCTACGATGTCTACGCCGAGGCCTTGTCCCGCCAGCCCGGCGACCCGGAGGCCGAGCAGGGCCTGGCCCGGGTCGCGCTGCTGCGCCGGGTCTACGCCGCCGATCCGGTGACGGTGCGTCAGGAATCCGCCGAGCGCCCGACCGACGTCGCGGCGCAGTGCCTGGCCGCCGATCTCGACGCCGTCGGCGGATCGATGGAGGACGCGTTCGCTCGCCTGATCGAGACGGTCCGGATCACCGGCGGAGCCGACCGCGACGCGGCCCGCGAACACCTGCTCCTACTGTTCGAAATCGCCGGGCAGAACGACCCCCGGGTCTCCGCGGCCCGCCGCGCACTGGCCAGCGCCTTGTTCTGAGTCACCGCGTTCTGAGTCACCGCACGTCGGACAAGGAGCGGCCGCCGTCGGGGACCCGACGGCGGCCGATTCCTGTCCTGGCTCAGGAGGCGCCGGCGCCCATGTTGTAACGAACCAGCGCCACACTCAGCGTCTTGCCCTGGACCGCAGAGCCGATCGCGACGAGCTTGTTGCCGGCCTGCATCACGCCGGCGCTGCCGAGCGCGGCGTCGCCGACCTGGCTGGTCACCACCCCACCCGTGCCGAACGACGCATCGACCACCCCGCCCGCGTAGTAACGCGACACCACGAGCTTGCGGGCGCCCTTGTCCAGGGCCGCGCCGATGACCACGAGCCGTCCGTCGGCCTGCCGCAGCAGGGCGCCCGGCAGGGCCGCGCCACCGTCCCCGACCGGGGACAGCAGGACGCCGTTGGTCCCGAACGCCGGGTCCGGCGCACCGGCGGCGGTGTACCCGACCAGCGCAACCTTGCCCTTGCCGCCGTCGGATGCGACGCCGGCAGTCGTGATGCCGCCGCCCGGCTCGAGAACCGCCGAGGTGATCGATGCCTTCTGGCCGCTGCCGACCGCGGTCACTGCCTTGCCCCCGGTGCCGAACGTCGGGTCGAGCGCACCGCCCGGGGTGTAGCGGGCGAGGGCAAACGCCGCGAGCCCGTTCGGATCGGCTGCCGACCCAGCCAGGACGATGTCGCCGTTTGGCGCCAGCAGTGCCGCGGCGGCGGTGGCCTGGCCGCCTTTGCCGAATGTGGTGATCGTGGTTCCGGCGGTGCCGAAGCTGGTGTCGAGCGTCCCGTTCGGGTTGTACCGGACCATCGCGAAGCCGCCGCCGGTGGAGTTCGTGGCCGAACCGGCCGCGACGATCTTCCCATCGCCCTGCAGGGCCAGCGACGACATCGACGCCCTGGTGTCTCCGACTTTGGTCAGGGCGAGCCCGGCGGTCCCGAAGGTCGAGTCCAGCGCACCGGCTGCCGAGTACCGTGCCAGTGCGAAGTCGGCCTGGCCGTGGTCGGCGGCAGTACCCGAGGCGATGATGTTGTTGCCGGACATCGCCAGTGCGGTCACGAACGCGAGCTTGCCGTCGCCGACCGCCGTGAGCGCGCTGCCGCCGGTGCCGAAGCTCGTGTCCGGAGAGCCGTCGGCATTGAAGCGGGCCAGCGCGAACTTACGCACCCCGCCGTCCATCGCGCTGCCGCCGACGACGATCTTGCCGTCCGGCTGCTGAACCGAAGCGGTCACCAACGGGCTCTGGCCCAGCGAACTGAGCACGATCCCGGTGTGTGCCGAGCCGAACGTGGTGTCCAGCGTCCCGTCAGCGGCCATCGCCGCCGTCGCGGTCGTGACCACGACCGCCCCGGCCGCGGCTGCCGCCGCGGCGCGTCGCCCGAAGCGGCGCCGCCGGCCGCTCCAGTCGATCTTGTTGGTCTTGAGCCGAACGAACATCGAGTTGCCCCCGCCCGTGATTCCGCCCGGGCCCGCGGAACGGCGGGCCAGGTTGTTGGATCCAGCCTGAACCGCGGTACCCGTGGCAGTCCGGCCGAACCGGCAGGGTTCACCCGTACGGCGCAACCCGATCGGCGCCCGCGTGAGGAGCTCAGCCGACAGTCGTGTCGATGGCCCAGTTCGAGTCGTTGAGGTCCGCCGCGGTGTACGGCAGCAGGGCGTGGTCGCCGAGTTGGACCTGGTAGAAATCGGCGTCCGGAACGTCACTGACCGCGAAATGCATCGCGCAGCCGGCTGCCGAAGCCTTGCTCGAGTCGATCTGGCCGCGTGCCAGGACCGAGCCGTCCCGGTCGAGCACCCGCACCGGTGCCCCCGTGGCCAGGTCGGTGTAGTCGCCGGTGCCGATGCACGGGGCGCCGTCGACCGGGGCGGCCCCGGCCAGCTTCACGATGCCGTTCAGGGTGTGCGAGGACGGGGTGGTCGCCCCGCTGCTGGCGCTTGCGAAACCGGCGGCCACCAGACCGACTGCGCACAAGCCGGCCAAGCCGGCGGAGACCGCCTCCCGGCGGGACCGACGGACGGCGATCGGTTCGGTTGCGACGTCGAGCGACAAGGCATCCCCCAAAGATCACGGGAAAAGGGCTGCCGCAGTCATCGGTCGCCGGCGGGCCGGGCTTTAGCGCTGCGATCATCGATGATCGCAGCGCGCACTCTCATACGCGGATGGGGCACTCTCATACGCGGAAGGTCGGTCAGGCCGTGCTGGGCCGGACGAGGATCTCGACGTCGTCGTCGCCGATCACGTAGGCGATCGCACGGCTGGGGTGCTCGACCTTGCGGATCACCCGCGCGGTGCCATCGCGCAGGCAAGCCGGCACGCCGTTCTCGACAGCGCCGCGCATGACCAGGTCGCCCAGGCGCACCAGCACGTGGGTGTCGCCCTCGGTGCCGACCAGGTACGGCCGCAGGTTCGAGCCGTTGCGCGGGGCCGGGACGGCGGGCGCCGGCCTGCGCACCTTGGCGACAACCGACGCGGCGGCGGACCGGGGACGGCCGATCAGGTTGCGGGTCTCGGTGGACGGCTCCATCGCAGGTGGCTCCCTCAATCGTCAGCGACTTGACTGAGGTTTGACGCGCACTGACGTCACACGGTTCCCATAAGTTCTGCTGTGCCGCAAATGCCCCACCCCGAGCCAGAAGTGGGGTGGTGCGCCGTCAGCGGCCGATGCCGGGGTGGCGCAGCCAGACGGTGGCCAACGGCGGCAGGGTCATCTCCGCCGAGGCGGGCAGTCCGTGCCACGGCTCCTCGATCGCGTCGAGGCCACCGAGGTTGCCGACACCGCTGCCGGTGTACTCGATCGCGTCGGTGTTGACCGCCTCGGTCCAGCGGCCGACCATCGGCAGGCCCACCCGGTAGGAGGAGTGCGGCATGTTGGCGAAGTTCGAGATGCACGCCAACGCCGAACCGTCGCCCGAGCGCCGCACGAACGAGAACACGTTGCCGGCCGAGTCGTTCGCGTCGATCCAGGAGAACCCGTCGGGTGTGCCGTCGAGCTCCCACAGTGCACGGGTCTCGCGGTAGTTGCGGTTCAGGTCGCGGACCAGGTGCTGCATGCCGGCGTGGTCGGCGAACTGGAGCAGCCACCAGTCCAGCCCGCCGGCCTCGGACCACTCGCTCTCCTGGCCGAGTTCGGCGCCCATGAACAACAACTTCTTGCCCGGGTGCGCCCACATGAAGGCCAGGTAGGCGCGCAGGTTCGCCAGCTTCTGCCAGCGGTCGCCGGGCATCTTCCCGAACAGGGAGCCCTTGCCGTGGACGACCTCGTCGTGCGAGAGCGGCAGGACGAAGTTCTCCGACCAGGCGTACATCAACGAGAACGTCATCTCGTTGTGGTGGTAGGTGCGGTAGACCGGGTCGTGGCTGACGTACGCCAGCGAGTCGTGCATCCAGCCCATGTTCCACTTGAAGCCGAAGCCCAGGCCGCCCAGGTGGGTCGGGCGGGTGACGCCCGGCCAGGCCGTCGACTCCTCGGCGACGGTGAATGCGCCCGGCACCCGCTTGTAGACGGTGGCGTTCATCTCCTGCAGGAACGTGACGGCCTCGAGGTTCTCGCGTCCGCCGTAGATGTTGGGTTCCCACTCGCCGTCCTCGCGCGAGTAGTCCAGGTAGAGCATCGAGGCGACGGCGTCGACCCGCAGGCCGTCGACGTGGAACTCCTCCAGCCAGTAGCAGGCGTTGGCCACCAGGAAGTTGCGGACCTCGGTGCGGCCGAAGTTGAACACCAACGTGCCCCAGTCGGGCTGGGTGCCGCGGCGCGGGTCCGGATGCTCGTAGAGATCGGTGCCGTCGAAGTCGGCCAGCGCCCAGTCGTCGCGGGGGAAGTGCGCGGGCACCCAGTCGATGATCACGCCGATCCCGGCCTGGTGCAGGCGATCGACGAGCATCCGGAAGTCGTCCGGGTCGCCGAAGCGAGAGGTGGGCGCGAAGTACGAGGACACCTGGTAGCCCCACGAGCCACCGAAGGGGTGCTCCGCGGGCGGCAAGAACTCGACGTGGGTGAACTCGAGGTCGCGGACGTAGCCGACCAACTGGTCAGCCATCTGACGGTAAGTAAGATCCTTGTGCCACGAGCCCAGGTGCACCTCGTAGATGGACATGGGGGAGTTCACGTCGTGGTGCTTGACGCGGTCGGTCATCCACTGCGGGTCGCCCCAGTCGTAATGCGACTCGTGGACCACGGAGGCGGTGGCCGGCGGCTTCTCGGTCGCGAATGCGAACGGGTCGGCCTTCTGCCGCCACTGGCCGTCCGGGCCGAGCAGCTCGAACTTGTAGCGGGTCCCCGGTCCGATGTCGGGCACGAAAAGTTCCCACACCCCGCTGGAACCCAGCGAACGCATCGGATGTCCGGCGCCGTCCCAGTAGTTGAAGTCGGAGACCACGCGCACGGCGCGGGCGTTCGGCGCCCACACCGCGAACGAGACGCCGGTGATCTGCCCGCCGGGGGTGTCGTAGCGGCGCACGTGGGCGCCGAGCACGTCCCACAACTGCTCGTGGCGACCTTCCCCGATCAGGTGGATGTCCACCTCGCCCAGGGTCGGCCAGAAGCGGTAAGGGTCGTCGACGATGTGCGCCGGGCCGTCGTAGGTGACCTCGAGGCGGTAGTCCGGGACGGTCGGCCCGGGTACGACGGCGGTGAACAGACCGTCGCCTGTCGTGGTGGCCTCGAACCGGTGACCGTCGGCAAGCACGGTCACCGCGGTGGCGTGCGGTTTCAGCACCCGCACGGTCACCGCGCCGTTGTACGGATGCCCGCCCAGCAGCGTGTGCGGGTCGTGGTGGGCCCCGGAGAGCAGTCGCTGCGCCTCGGCCGCCTCGAGCGGCTGGGCGGTCGGCGGCCCCGAGGCCGTGGAGCGTTCGCTGCGGGTGTCTGTCACTTCGTCATCCTCGGTCATCGCCTGGCGGGTGGACGGTCAGCACGTGTGCGGGTTCGGTGAACGGATCGAGCCGGACGTAGTTCGCCCGCCCCCAGACCCAGCTGGATCCGGTGAAGGCGTCGGCCACCACGAACCGGTCGTCCCAGCCGAGACCGAGTGCCGGCATGTCCAGGTTCAGAGTTGCTTGCTGCGCGGCGAACGGGTCGACGTTCACCACCGTGATCACGCTGTCGCGGCGGCCGTCGGACCTCGTCGCGGTCTTCGACCACGCCAGCATCAGCGGGTTGTCGATCTCGTGGAAGGTCAGGTCGCGCAACTGCTGCAGGGCCGGGTGTTCGCGCCGCAACCGGTTGAGCAGCGTCAGGTACGGGGCAAGGGTGTTCGGTGAGTTCCAGTCGCGTGGGCGGTACTCGTACTTCTCCGAGTCGAGGTACTCCTCGCTGCCCGGTCGCACCGCGAGCCGCTCGAACAGTTCGTAGCCGGAGTACACACCCCAGGCGGGAGAGAGCATCGCGGCGAGCACGGCCCGGATCTTGAACGCGGCCGGGCCGCCGTTCTGCAGGTACGCGTGGAGGATGTCCGGGGTGTTGACGAAGAAGTTCGGCCGCATGAAGTGCGCGGTCTGCTGGGAGAGTTCCTCGGCGTACTCCCGCAGTTCGGTCGCACCGGTGCGCCAGGTGAAATACGTGTAGGACTGCTGGAAACCGACCTTGGCGAGCTCATGCATCATCGCCGGCCGGGTGAACGCCTCGGCCAGGAACAGCACGTCCGGGTCGGTCGTGTTGATCTCGCCGAGCAGTTCCTCCCAGAAGGCCACCGGTTTGGTGTGCGGGTTGTCGACGCGGAAGATCCGCACCCCGTGGTCCATCCAGTACCGCAGCACCCGTTGGCACTCGGCAAGCAGGCCCGGGTAGTCGTTGTCGAAGTTCAGCGGGTAGATGTCCTGATACTTCTTCGGCGGGTTCTCCGCGTAGGCGATCGATCCGTCGACTCGGGTGGTGAACCACTCCGGGTGCTTCTTGACCCACGGGTGGTCCGGCGAGGCCTGCAGCGCGAAGTCCAGCGCAACCTCGAGCCCGAGGTCCTTGGCCGTGGCCACGAATACGTCGAAGTCAGCGATCGTGCCCAGGTCCGGGTGGATCGCGTCGTGGCCGCCGTCCTCCGAGCCGATGGCCCACGGCGAACCGGGGTCGTCCGGTCCGGGGGTCAACGTGTTGTTGGGGCCTTTGCGGAACGCGTTCCCGATCGGGTGGATCGGCGGTAGGTAGACGACATCGAAGCCCATCGCGGCGATGCCGGGCAGCCGCGCGGCGGCGTCGGCGAAGGTGCCGGAGCGCGGCGGGTCGAGCTGGGCGCCCTCGCTGCGCGGGAAGAACTCGTACCAGGACGAGAACAGCGCCTCGCGTCTCTCGACCAGCAACGGCTGGCGCTTGGCTGCGGTGACCAGTTCGCGCAGCGGGTACTCGGCCAGCACCGCGGCGGTCTCCGGCGACAGGGCCGGTGCCAGCCGGGCCTCGATCGGGCGCTCCTTGTCGCGCAGCGCGTGCACGGTGTCGAGCAGCAGTGCGCGCGAGTCGCCGAGGGGGACGTCCTCGGCGGCACGGGTGAGCAGGCGTGCCCCGGTCTCGAACATCATCTCGACGTCGATGCCGGCCCGGATCTTGATCGTCGCGTCGTGGATCCAGGTCGCGATCGGGTCGCCCCACGCCTGGACGGTGAACGTCCACCGCCCGGTGCGAGCGGCACTGATGCGAGCTCCCCAGCGGTCGGTGCCGGGCGCGAGTTCGCGCATCGGCACGACGTCGGTGACCTTGCCGCGCGGGTCGCGCACGACGACGTCGGCACAGACCGCGTCGTGGCCCTCGCGGAAGACCGTCGCGCGTACCTCGAACTCCTCGTCGACCACGGCTTTCGCCGGGCGGGTGGCGCAGTCGACGGAGGGGTGCACATCGCTGATGGGGATGCGTCCGTTCATCCATGCGACGCTACCCCTGCCGGAGAGCAGCCATTCCCACAAACTTCACCCGGCTCCTGCCTACGCCGGACGAGTGCTCAGAGTCACTCGGACGGCCCCTCCGTTAACCTGGACGACCGCACCCGGAGACCTCGCGAAACATGCGCAGGGCATAGGTTGACTGCTCGTGAGAGCCATCCGCCGGTTCACGGTCCGTACCGCGCTGCCCGTCCCGCTGCGTCCACTGGGGGAGCTGGCCACAAATCTCCGGTGGTCCTGGCACGGCGACACCCGCACGTTGTTCGCGGCGGTGGACCCGCAGCTCTGGGAGTCCGTCGGGCACGACCCGGTGAAGCTGCTCGGCGCGGTGTCGACGGAGCGGTTGGCCGAACTGGCCGCTGACACCGAGTTCCTCGCGCTGATGAACCTCGCGGTTGGCGACCTGAACACCTACTGCAGCGACGAGAGGTGGTACCAGCGCGCCGACGCGAAGGCCGGCGACCTGCCGCGCTCGATCGCGTACTTCTCCCCGGAGTTCGGCATCACCGCGGTGCTGCCGCAGTACTCGGGTGGCCTGGGCATCCTGGCCGGCGACCACCTGAAGGCGGCCAGCGACCTCGGTGTCCCGATCATCGGCGTGGGTCTGCTCTACCGGCACGGCTACTTCATCCAGTCCATGTCCCGGGAGGGCTGGCAGCAGGAGCGCTACCCGGTCCTGGACCCCCACGAGTTGCCGATCGAGGCGCTGGCCGAGGAGGACGGCACCCTCGTCCGGGTGCGAATCTCCTTGCCGGGTTCGCGAGTTCTGGTCGCGAAGGTCTGGAAAGCGGCCGTCGGTCGCGTCCCGCTGCTGCTGCTCGACTCCGACGTGGAGGAGAACGGCGCGTTCGAGCGCGAGGTCACCGACCGGCTCTACGGCGGCGGCTCGGAGCACCGGTTGCACCAGGAACTCCTGCTCGGCATCGGCGGTGTGCGCGCGGTCCGCGCCTACTGCCGGATCAGCGGCACCCCGGCGCCCGAGGTGTTCCACACCAACGAGGGCCACGCCGGATTCCTCGGCATCGAGCGGATCCGGGAGTACATCGAGGACGATGGTCTGCCGTTCGAGGCGGCGGTCGAGGCCGCCCGGGCCGGCACGGTGTTCACCACCCACACCCCGGTCCCGGCCGGTATCGACCGGTTCCCGCGCGATCTTGTCGCCCAGTACTTCGGCGGCGACAACGCCAGCCCGGTGATCCCGGTCGAGCGGGTGCTCGCGCTGGGCGCGGAGACCTACGCCGGTGGCGACCCGTCGGTGTTCAACATGGCGGTCATGGGGCTGCGGCTGGCGCAGCGGGCCAACGGCGTCAGCAAGTTGCACGGCGCGGTCAGCCGGGAGATGTTCGGTGGACTGTGGCCCGGCTTCGACCCGGACGAGGTCCCGATCACCTCGATCACCAACGGGGTGCACGCCCCGACGTGGACCGCTCCCGAGGCGTTGGAGTTGGCCCGGCGCGAGATGGGGCCGGGGTTCATCGCCACCGCCGAGGACTGGGGCGGGTTCGACGCCGTCCCGGACCGGGCGCTGTTCGATCTGGCCACGGCCCTGCGTGCGCGGCTGGTCGCCGCGACGCGTCGTCGGCTGCGGGCGCAGTGGACGACGCGCGGTGCCAGCGATGCCGAGCTGGGCTGGATCGGCAAGGTGCTCGACCCGGACGTGCTCACGATCGGCTTCGCCCGTCGCGTTCCGTCCTACAAGCGCCTGACTCTGATGCTGCGCGACCCGGCCCGGCTGGCCGCGCTGCTCAACCACCCGGAGCGCCCGGTCCAGATCGTGGTGGCCGGTAAGGCCCACCCGGCCGACGACGGCGGCAAGCGCCTGATCCAGGAGCTCGTCCGGTTCTCCGACGACCCTGCGGTACGCAACCGGCTCGTGTTCCTGAGTGACTACGACATCGCCTTGGCCGCGGAGATGATCCCCGGCTGCGATGTCTGGCTGAACAACCCGCTGCGCCCGCTGGAGGCCTGCGGCACCTCGGGGATGAAGGCCGCCCTCAACGGCTGCCTGAACCTTTCGGTGCTCGACGGCTGGTGGGACGAGTGGTACGACGGGGAGAACGGTTGGGCCATCCCCTCGGCCACCGGTGTGGACGACCCGGAGCACCGCGACGACCTCGAGTCGAACGCGCTGTACGACCTGATCGAGACCGCGGTCGCGCCGCGTTTCTACGAGCGCGACGACGCAGGCCTGCCCGCGCGCTGGATCGAGATGGTCCGGCACACGATGAAGTCGCTCGGCCCGAAGGTCATGGCGACCCGCATGGTCTCCGACTACGTGAACGAGCTCTACGCGCCGTCGGCTCGGTCCTCCCGCGAGCTCGCCGAGGACAAGCTCGCCGCGGCCCGTGAGCTGGCGACGTGGAAGGCCAAGGTCCGTGCGGCATGGGGTGGGGTCCGCGTCGAGCACGTCGAGGCGGCCGGGGGCTCCGACGGCGCCTCGGTCGGCGAGCGGATGACCGTGCGGGCCTTCGTCGCGCTGGGCGAACTGGCGCCGGAGGACGTCGAGGTGCAGTTGGTGCACGGCCGGGTCGACGAGGCCGACCAGTTGACCCAGACCAGCCGGTTGGCGCTGGCCGTGGGCAAGGAGTACGAGGGCGGCCGGCTGCGTTACGAGGGCACGTTCTCCTTGGACCGCAGCGGGCCGTTCGGCTACACCGTGCGCGTGCTGCCGACCCACCGACTGCTGGCCGGCCCGGCCGAGCTCGGCCTGGTCGCGGTGCCGCCGGCCCCCGGCGCGATGACCGAGAGCTACGCCTTCCGCTGAGCAGGCCCGGCCCGGGCCGGAGGTCAGCCGACGGACAAGCCTGCGCCGGCCGGGTCTCGTGGACCCGGCCGGCGCAGGTCTTCCTGTCCGTCTCGCGGCGGTTTCCGCGAGCCGCGCAGTTTCTTGGCCCGTCTCGCGGCGGTTTCCGCGAGTGGGGAGTCGGGTGGGGTGTGCCGGGTGGGTGTCAGGCCGCGCGGCGCTCGAGGCCCTCGATGCCGCCCTCGACGACGAGGGCGACCTCGACGCACATGCGGCGGGCGATGGCGAGGCACTGCTCGGCGAGGTCGAACGCCTGGTTGACCGTCTCGCTCGGCCGCAGTACGGCGGTCGGGACGAAGGTGCGGGCAGTGTGGCCGAGCGACGAGGCGATCTCGGTCACGGCCGTCTCGGCGTGGATGCGGGCATCGGCGAGCGACGACGTCGGCGTGGTCGTCCGGGCGTTGGTGCTGCGCTGACCCGGGGTGCGGCGCGCGTCGACGGGGGCTTCGATGGTGGCGGTGGTCATGGTCGTCCTCCGGCGTCGGTGTCCTTACACCCGGAGCCTTGCCGCATCTTGCTACGGCCTGGCGGCATCAACCCCAAGTGTCGATGAACTGCCGGCCAACCGGTCTGGTCGGACGTGGTGGAAGGCGATCCGAAGCACCTCGGCCGAATTCGGCAGCATCGCCAGCGTGTCCCCGCCGCGCAGTTGCGGCCGGCGGACCCGGCGGCCGGACTCGTCGCTGGTCGACAGCACCGGGAGGTAGTCCGTCGGCTGGTTCAGCTTCGGCAGCACGAAGGTCACCGGTTCGGCCCCCGCGTGCAGCAGGAGCAGGAAACTGTCGTCGCGCAGTTGCTCACCGTCGCTTCCGCAGCGGGTCACCGCGTCGCCGTTCAGCAGCATGCCCAGCGTGCGAAGTTCGCCGTTGCCCCAGTCCGGCGGGCTCAGCGGGCCCCCGGACGGCAGGAACCACTCCACGTCGGGGCGGCCGTCGCTGTCCAAGCAGTCGCCGGTGAAGAAGTTGCGGGATCGCAACACCGGGTGGGCCGAGCGCAGCCTGAGCAGGTCGCGGGTGAACCTGGTCAGCCGCTCCGCGGTTTTGCCCGAGGTCCAGTCCACCCACGTAGTGGCGTCGTCGAGGCAGTACCCGTTGTTGTTGCCGCCCTGGGTGCGGCCCCGCTCATCCCCGGCAACCAGCATCGGCACCCCGGTGGAGAGCACCAGGGTCAGCAGCAGGTTCCGGATCTGACGGTCCCTCAGAGCGGACACACCCGGGTCGTCGGTCTCGCCCTCGATTCCGCAGTTCCACGAGCGGTTGTCGTCGGTGCCGTCGCGGTTCGCCTCGCCGTTGGCCTCGTTGCGCTTGGC
Organism: Sporichthyaceae bacterium; assembly: GCA_036269075.1. Classification (NCBI taxonomy): domain Bacteria; kingdom Bacillati; phylum Actinomycetota; class Actinomycetes; order Sporichthyales; family Sporichthyaceae; species Sporichthyaceae bacterium. The sequence continues at coordinate 10,123 of DATASX010000031.1, read as the reverse complement.
CGAGTAGGTCACCAGGTCGCGCAGGGTGAACCCGTCGTGCGCGGTGACGAAGTTGACCGAGGCCTCCGGCCGCCGCCCGTCGTGATTGAACTGGTCGGAGGACCCGGCCAGGCGCGAGGCCAGGTCGACCACGCCGTGGCCGGCGCGCCGCCAGAAGTCCCGGACCTCGCCGCGGAACCGGTCGTTCCACTCCGCCCACGGCGGCGGGAAGCGACCGAGCATGTACCCGCTCGGGCCGAGGTCCCACGGCTCGGAGATCAACCGGACCCCGGACAGCACCGGGTCCTGCTCGAGCACGGTGAGCAGGCGGGAGCGCGGGTCCGGGCAGTCGCCGTCGCGCAGCAGTGCGGGCGCCAGGTCGAACCGGAAACCGTCGACGCCCATCTCGGTGACCCAGTACCGCAGCGAGTCGGCGATCAGGCCGACCGCGTGCGGGTTCCGGACGTCCACGGTGTTCCCGCACCCGGTGGTGTCCTCGTAGACCGCGGCCGAGGTCTGCCGGTACCAAGCTGCGTCGTCCAGGCCACGGAAACACAGCGTCGGACCGGTCAGGTCGCCCTCGGCGGTGTGGTTGTAGACGACGTCGAGGATCACCTCGAGCCCGGCGGCGTGCAGTGAGCGCACCATCTCCTGGAACTCGGTGACCTGGCCGCCGCGGCTGCCGGAGGCCGAGTAGGCGGCGTGTGGGGCGAAGAACCCGATGCTGTTGTACCCCCAGTAGTTCCGCAGGCCCCGCTTGAGCAGGTGCTCCTCGGAGACGAACTGATGCACGGGCAGAAGTTCGACGGTGCTCACGCCGAGGTCGGCCAGGTACTCGGTGACGGCCGGGTGACCCAGCCCGGCATACGTGCCACGCAAGTGCTCGGGGACGTCGGGGTGGGCACGGGTGAAACCGCGCACGTGCAGTTCGTAGACGATGCAGTCCGCCCACGGCCGCTCCACCGGCGGGCCGGCCGGGACCGGGGTCGATCCCACGATCACCGACAGCGGTACGTGCCCGGCCGAGTCGCGGGCGTCGATCACCGCGTCGCTGCCGCCGTGGATGTGGCCGAACGTGCTCGGGTCGCCGTGCCAGTCGCCGTCGATCGCCCGGGCGTACGGGTCGAGCAGCACCTTGGCCGGGTTGAACCGGTGGCCGCGGGCCGGGTCCCAGGGTCCGGCGACCCGGAAGCCGTAGCGGTCGCCCGGTCGGGCGTCGGGCACGAAGCCGTACCAGACGTCCGCCTCGCGCTGGGTCAGCTCGACCCGACCGTTCTCGGCGCCGGCGTCGTCGAACAGGCAGAGCCACACCGACTCGGCCGGGCCCGAGCGGATGGCGAAGTTGGTGCCCCCGGCCTGGGCGTCGTGCGTCGCGCCCAGGGGACGGGACGACCCGGGCCCGGGCGGGTGCGATACGGCGGACATCGCGGCCCATCATTCCCGAAGCCCGACCGGTAGCGTTCGCGGCAGGACGGTTGTGTACCCGGTTGGGCGAAGGAGCTGCAATGGGCGAGTTCGTGCGTGTGGAGACCTCCGGCGGAGTGGCGACGATCCGCCTGGACCGACCCAAGATGAACGCGCTCAATATCCAGGTCCAGAGCGAGATCCGCGACGCGGCCGCCGAGGTGACCGCCGACCCGGCCGTGGCCGCCGTGGTGATCTACGGCGGCGAGCGGGTCTTCGCCGCCGGGGCGGACGTCAAGGAGATGGCCGACATGAGCTACGCGGAGATGTCCGCGCACTCTGTCGTGCTGCACAACTGCTTCACGGCGGTCGCGAAGATTCCCAAGCCGGTGATCGCCGCGGTGACCGGCTACGCGCTCGGCGGCGGCTGCGAGCTGGCGATGTGCGCGGACTTCCGGGTCAGCGGGCAGAGCGCCAAGTGGGGACAGCCGGAGATCCTGCTCGGCATCATCCCCGGCGCCGGCGGCACCCAGCGCCTGCCGCGTCTGGTCGGCCCGGCCAAGGCCAAGGAGATCATCCTCTCCGGCCGGTTCGTCGACGCCGCCGAGGCGCTGGCGATCGGGCTGGTCGACAAGGTCGTGCCGGACGCCGAGGTCTACGAAGCCTCGCTGGCGTGGGCCCGGACCTTCGTCAACGGACCGGCGCACGCCATCCGGGCGGCCAAGCTGGCCGTCGACCGCGGCATCGAGCTCGACCTGGACAACGGCCTGGAGGTCGAGCGACTGCTGTTCTCCGCGCTGTTCGCCACCGATGATCAGTCGATCGGCATGAGGTCGTTCGTGGAGAACGGCCCGGGCAAGGCGGAGTTCACCGGGAAGTGACCGAGGCCACTCCGTCCGGCGAGTTACGTGCCTTGTAGAATTTAGCTACCGCTCAGTAAGCTACTGATCAGTAACGACGAGCGACTCTTGGGAGAGCGATCAGTCGATGGACATCGTGGTGTGCGTGAAGCAGGTCCCGGACACGTGGGCCGAGAAGAAGTTGAAGCCGGACACGCAGACCCTGGACCGCGGTGGGGACAACATCCTCAATGAGATGGACGAGTTCGCCATCGAGGCCGCGCTGCAGTTGACCGAGGCGCACGGCGGTTCGGTGAAGGTCCTGTCGATGGGCCCGGACAGCGCCACGGATGCGATCCGTAAGGCGTTGTCGATGGGCGCTGACGGTGCGGTGCATGTCATCGACGACGCTTTGGCGGGCTCGGACGCGGTTGGCACGTCCCTGGCGTTGTCCAAGGCGTTGGAGCGCATCGGTTCCTACGACATGGTGATCGCCGGGTCGGAGTCCTCGGACTCGCGGACCTCGGTGGTGCCGGCGATGCTGGCCGAGCGGCTGGGTCTGCCGCAGTTGACGTTCGTGCGAAAGATCGAGGTCGACGGGTCGGCTGTGAAGGTCGAGCGGATGACTGATGACGGCTACCAGGTTGTGGCCGCCTCGCTGCCGGCTGTGGTGTCGGTGATCGAGAAGATGAACGAGCCGCGCTACCCGTCGTTCAAGGGAATCATGGCGGCCAAGAAGAAGCCGGTCGACGTGGTCAGCGCCGCCGACCTGGGGCTGGATGCCGCCTCGGTGGGCCTGTCCGGGTCGTGGACGGCGGTGGCCGATGCCGCGAACCGTCCGCCGCGCACCGCCGGCACCGTCGTGGATGACGAGGGCAACGGTGGCAACGCACTGGTGGAGTTCCTGGCCGGCGCCAAGTTCGTCTGACCGTCACAAGACCTAGGCCCCATTGATATATCTAGAGGAGTAGGGCAGATGGCTCAGGTCCTGGTGCTCGTGGAGCACAGTGACGGCGCAGTGAAGAAGGTCAGCCTCGAGTTGTTGACGATGGCCAAGGCGGTCGGGGAACCGGCCGCGGTGTTCGTCGGGAACGGCATCGATGCGGCCGCGGGGAAGTTGGCCGAGTACGGCGCGGTCACGATCTACGTCGCGGACGCGGCTGAGCTGACCGAGTACGTGGTCGCCCCGACCGCCGAGGTGCTGGCCAAGCTGGTGGCCGAGACCTCCCCGGCCGCGGTCCTGGTCGCTGCCACCGCCACCGGCAAGGAGATCGCGGGCCGGTTGGCGATCAAATCCGGCTCCGGGGTGCTCACCGATGCGACCGGGATCGCGTCTGACGCCGGCACCGTGGTCGCCACCCAGTCGGTTTTCGGCGGCGCCACGATCGTGCACTCCAAGGTCACCCACGGCACCCCGATCATCGCGGTGTTGCCCAATGCCACCGGCCCGGTCGCTTCGCCGGCCGCCGGGGCGCGGGTACCGGTCTCGGTCGAGCTTTCCGCCTCGGCCAAGGCGGCCAAGATCGTCGATGCGGTCGTGGAGGAGAAGGGCGAACGCCCGGAGCTGACCGAGGCCGCGATCGTGGTCTCCGGCGGCCGCGGCGTGGGCTCGGCGGAGAACATGGCCGTGGTCGAGCGGCTGGCCGACGCGCTCGGCGCGGCGGTCGGTGCCTCCCGCGCGGTGGTCGACGCGGGTTGGTACCCGCACCAGTCGCAGGTCGGGCAGACCGGCAAGACCGTGTCCCCGCAGCTGTACATCGCCTGCGGGATCTCCGGGGCGATCCAGCACCGCGCCGGGATGCAGACCTCCAAGACGATCGTCGCGGTCAACAAGGACCGCGAGGCCCCGATCTTCGAACTGGTCGACTACGGCGTGGTCGGTGATCTGCACAAGGTCCTCCCGCAGGCCACCGAAGCCGTCCTGGCCCGCAAGAACGGTTAGCCGGGGAAATGGCCGGCGGCCTGGGGGCCGGGCGCGGGTTAAGGTGAACGAACCACCTGCGAAAGGCGCTTCAGTGTCCGACCAGTCCACCGTCCACGACTGCGCCCGGCGGGGCCGTGTCGCCTCGATCGAGTTGGCCGTGGCATCCCGCGCCGCCAAGGATGCCGCGCTGCGCGCGATGGCCGACGCGCTGGAGGCCGCCATCGCCGAGGTCTGTGCGGCCAACGACTCCGACGTGGCCCGGGCCCGCGAGGGCGGCACCAGCGAAGCGATGATCGACCGCCTGCGCCTCGACCCGAGCCGGGTGGCCGCGATGGCTGCCGGCCTGCGCGACGTGGCCGGCCTGCCCGACCCGGTGGGTGAGGTCGTCCGCGGCTCGACGTTGCCCAACGGGTTGGAGCTGCGGCAGGTCCGCGTGCCGTTCGGCGTGGTCGGGATGATCTACGAGGGTCGGCCGAACGTGACCGCCGACGCGGCCGGGCTGGCTGTGAAGTCCGGCAACGCCGCGCTGCTGCGCGGGTCGTCGTCGGCGAAGGCATCCAACACCGCGATCGTCGCCGCGTTGCGGGCCGGGCTCGAGAGCGCCGGGCTCCCGCCCGACTCCGTCCAACTGGTTCCCGGCGACAGCCACGACTCCGTCAAGCACCTGATGCGCGCCCGCGGCCTGGTCGATGTGCTGATCCCGCGCGGCGGCGCCTCGCTGATCCGCACGGTGGTCGAGGAATCCACCGTCCCGGTGATCGAGACCGGCGTCGGCAACTGCCACGTCTACGTGGACTCCGCGGCCGACCTCGATGCCGCCGAGCGGATCCTGGTCAACGCCAAGGCACAGCGGCCCAGCGTCTGCAACGCCGCCGAGACCGTGTTGGTGCATGCCGATGTCGCGGAGAAGTTCGTACCGCGTGCGGTGGCGGCGCTGCAGGCCGCCGGGGTGACGATCCATGGCGACGCGGAGTTCGCCCGTCTTGGCGGCCCCACGGTCGTCGCCGCGGTTCGGGAGGACTGGGACACCGAGTACCTCTCGCTGGACATCGCGGCGGCAGTGGTGCCTTCCCTGGAATCCGCCATCATCCACATCCGGGAGCACGGCAGCGGCCATACCGAGGCCATCATCACCGCTTCGCAGCAAGCGGCCCGGCGGTTCGTGGCGGCCGTGGACGCCGCTGCGGTCGTGGTCAACGCTTCGACCCGGTTCACCGACGGCGGGGAGTTCGGCTTCGGTGCGGAGATCGGCATCTCCACTCAGAAGCTGCACGCCCGAGGCCCGATGGGCCTGGCGGAGCTGACCTCGACTAAGTACGTCGTGACCGGCGACGGACACATCAGAGGCTGACCCCCGGCTGGGGATCGCGGGGCTCGTTCTGCGATCCTGGAACCGAAGCCGCGCAGACCGGGAGCATTGACGATGATCGCGAACACCACGCTGGTGCTGAATCAGGTCCTGGCCGATGCCGCCGCCCACGAGCACCACAATCACCCGTACCTGGTCGGCATCTCGGTCTTCGTCGGCCTGACGGTGCTGCTGCTGATCACCCTGCAGTTCAACCGCGACCGCTGAGTTCGCTCGGCCGGTGACGGTACAGCGGCTGGGGGTGATGGGCGGCACGTTCGATCCCGTCCACCACGGACACCTGGTTGCCGCCGCTGAGGTGGCCGACCGTTTCGACCTCGACGAGGTCATCTTCGTGCCGACCGGCGAACCCTGGCAGAAGACCGGGCGCCCGGTCTCGGCCGCCGAGGATCGCTATCTGATGACGGTGATAGCCACCGCGGCCAACCCCCGCTTCTCGGTCAGCCGGGTCGACATCGACCGCGGCGGGCCCACCTACACCGTCGACACCCTGCATGACCTCGCGGCGCAGCGCGGCCCCGACACCGAGTTCTTCTTCATCACCGGCGCCGACGCGCTGGGCGCCATTCTCGGCTGGCGCGACGCGACCGAACTGGCGCGGTTGGCGCACTTCATCGGCTGCACCCGGCCCGGGCACCCGCTGACCGACCCGGGGTTGCCCGACGCCCGGGTCAGCCTGGTCGAGGTACCGGCCTTGGCGATCTCGTCGACGGACTGCCGGCAGCGCGTCGCCGCCGGTCGGCCGATCTGGTACCTGGTGCCCGACGGGGTGGTTCAGTACATCGTGAAGCGGTCGTTGTACCTGGTGCCGCCGCAATGACTGCTGACGGGAGGTCAGATCCCACCTCGGTCGAGCAACCCGTCGACCCCGAGGCCGACGGCGACACCGGCTGGCTGAACTTCGTGCACTCCCGGGCCGGGACGCGCATCGACCGGCGCGAGGCCCGCCGGGAACGACGGGTGGTCCTGGCCGTGCTGCTGGTCGTGATGGCCGTGATCGCCGGCGTGCTGGTGTGGCGGCCGTGGACGGGTCGGTCGGTCGCGGACACGGGCGCCGCCGCGTTGGGCGCCGATCGGGTGGCGATGCTGCTGGCCGTCTCCGACAGCAAGGGCGCGATCGCGACCGCCGTGCTCGAGCAGGACCGGCGCGACGGTGGCAGCGGCGCCGTGGTTGCCGTCCCGAGCACGCTGAACCTCTCCGTCGAGGGCTTCGGCACGCTGTCCGTCCACGACGCCGAAGCCGGTGCCGGGCCGTCGCTGACCCAGGACGCGCTCGGCTCGCTGCTCGGGGTGCCGTTCGTGGGCACCTGGGACATGTCGTTCGACAACTTTGCCGGTCTGGTGGACCGGCTCGGCGGGATTACGGTGGGCGGGGTCGCGGCGTCCGACGCGAAGGTGCTGCTGGCGCACCCAGGGGACACGAACGTGGTTCGTGACGTCGCCGCCGGCTTCGCCGGTGCTTTCCCGTCCGGCTTCAGCGCAACGCGAACCCTGCTCGGCAGCCTGGGCGTGCTGGACGGACCAGGCCTTCCGGTGCCCCGTGTGGCGGCGGTGTTGTCCGGGCTGTCGCGCGAGGCTCCGGCCGGGCACCTGCGCACCGCTACCCTGCCGCTGGACACCTCCGGTCACAACCTCGACCCCGCGGGCGCGCAGCCGATCATCACCGGTTTCCTGGGCGGCGCCCCGGGGCAGGGGCGGACCGACACCACCCCGCGAATCGCTGTCTCACTCGGTTCCGGTGCGGGGCTGGCCGAGGGCGATGCCCGGGCCGACGTGCTGGGCGCCGGGTACCAGTACGTCGCCGGGCCGGCAGCCGCGGCGAACGCGGTCAACGCGGTGGTCGTGCGGACCGGGACGGCCGACGCGCTCAAGCTGGGCGCCGCGATCGCCGCGCTGTTCAACCTCCCGACCTCGGTGGTCCGGGTCGGCGCCGACGTGCCGTTGGGCGCGGATGTCTCCGTGACCCTGGCGAAGCAGCCCTGATCTGCGGGTTCGGCTTACGGGTGAACGTATATGGGAGGATGTCCCACCGTGACTGCATCCGAACACGCCGTGGAATTGGCGATCGCCGCCGCGCAGGCTGCCTCGGACAAGTTGGCCGAGAACATCCTGGCGTTCGACGTCAGCGAGCAGCTCGTGATCACCGACATCTTCGTGCTTTGCTCGGCGTCCAACGACCGCCAGGTGAAGTCGATCGTCGACGAGATCGAGGACCGACTGCGGGAGCTGGGCGAGCGCCCGGTGCGCCGCGAGGGCCAGCGCGAGGGGCGCTGGGTCCTGCTGGACTACGCGGACCTCGTCGTCCATGTCCAGCACGCCGAGGAGCGGATCTTCTACGCCCTCGAGCGGCTCTGGAAGGACTGCCCGACCGTGGAACTGCCCGAGTCGGTACGGGTGGGCCGCGACGGCCCCCGCGCGGCGGGCTGAGTTCTCGCTGATGGGTCGTCAGGTGGTGGTCTGGCGTCACGGCCGGACCGAGTGGAATCTGGCTGGGCGCTTCCAGGGTCAGAGCGATGTGCCGCTCGACGAGGTGGGGCGCGAGCAGGCCCGCCGGGCGGCGCGGATCCTCGCGGCCTTGGGCCCGGCCGCGATCGTCTCCTCGGACCTGGCGCGGGCCTCGACGACGGCCGACGCGCTGGCCCGGCTCACCGGGCATCAGGTCGCGCTGGACCCGGGCCTGCGCGAGACCTACCTGGGCTCCTGGCAGGGCCTGACCCGACAGGAGGTCGACGATCGCTACCCCGGCGAGGAGGCGGCCTGGCTGCGCGGCGAACTCGAGCGCCGCGGCGGCGGGGAGAGCATGCCGGAGGTCGCCGACCGCGCCGTTACCGCGGTGCAGCAGGCGCTGGAGAAGGTCGGCCCGGACGACACGTTGGTCGCGGTGACCCACGGCGGCTCCGGCCGCGTGCTCATCGGCCGTCTGGTCGGGCTGCCCCCGGAGCACTGGAGCGCGCTGGGGGTGCTGTCCAACTGCAGCTGGACCGTGCTGCGGGAACGCCCCGACCGTCGCTGGTACATCACCGAGCACAACGCCGGCACCCTGCCCGAGCCGGTCCTCTCCGACGACTGAGGCCGGGCACCGTGTAACCCGCGTGCCTATCCACTTGTGTGGATCACGAGTGCGTGAACCGACGCGCCGAGTCGGAAGCTGCGCCCCTGCCGGCGCGCCCGCCCGCCGATGCGCCATCGTTGCGTGTGGTCGATGCGGAGTTTTATCCCGACTGGGACGCCGTCTACCGCGACAACGCCGGGCGGGTGTACCGGTTGATGTACTCGAAAGTCGGCAACCGCGCTGACGCCGAGGACCTGACCGCCGAGGTGTTCACCGCAGCGCTGCGTCCGTTGCGGGTGTCGGCCAGTGCCCCGGAAGTGCGCGCCTACCTGTTCGCGACGGCGCGAACCGTGCTCGCCGGGCACTGGCGGCGGACACTGGGTCATGAGGTCACCGTCCTCGACTCCGACGACGAGCGGTGGCTGGTGGCCGAGTCGCCGGCGCCCGAGCAACCGAGCACCGCGCCGGACCGGGCGGCGGCACTGTTGGCGGTACTGCCGGAGCGGCAGCGACAGATCCTGCAGTTGCGATTTCTGCAGGCGGCTTCGTTGAAGGAGGCGGCGGCTGCGATGGGGATCACCGTGGCCAATGCGAAGGTGTTGCAGCACCGGGCGTTGCGCGCCGCGGCGAAGATCGGAGCGGACCTGTGAACACCCGGGGTGTGCGTCGATTCGTCGACGATCTGTTGGCCGGGCGACGTCCCCGGCCGTTCACCGTGGACGATCCGGAGGACGCAGCCGCGCTGCGCGCCGCGATCACCCTGGCTGCCGCCCAACCGGGCGCGGACGAGCCGCGACCGGAGTTCCTGGCCGATCTGCACCGGAAGCTGGCCGAGCGATCCGAGGCTGAGGGCTCGCAGAACGTGGTGCCGTTGGCGCGGCCCGTCGGTCCGACCCGCCGGCGAGTCCTGCTCACCGGATCGGTGGCGGCCGGCGCCGCGGCGATCGGGGCCGTCGGCGAGCACCTGCTGACGTCGCGTCAGGACGACGGCGCCACCCCGTCCGCCGCGGCGGCACCCACCCTCGACCCCAACGTCGGTACCTGGCGCAGCATCGGCTCGGCAGCCGACCTGGCTCCGGGCGCGGTGCTGCGCTTCGACGTCGCATCTGTGGTCGGATTCGTCACCCGCGACTCGGCCGGGGTCCGCGCGGTCTCCGGGATCTGCACGCACCTGGGCTGCCGGCTCAACCTGGACTCGGCCACCCGACAGCTTGACTGCCCGTGCCACAGCACGTCCTTCGCGGTCGACGGCACGCTGGTGCGCTACCAGCTCGCCAAGGCACCCGCGCCGCTGCCGCAGATCCAGGTCCGGGAGAACAACGGGGCCATCGAGGTCTACGTACCGGTGCAGGGGGTCTGAGAGGCGCCACTGTGGGGCCGCCGGGCCGGGGTGGCTCGGCGCCGTTGTATCGACTGGGCTGGGCGCGGATTTGGCGGTTGCGGTTCAGACGGCCTATAGGAGGGAGGGGGTTCGGACCGTAACCACTGTGCAGGTCCGTTGCACGTCGGTCACCGGTTCCCGAGTCCGGTACTCCTGATCGCAGTAACCAGCTACG
>DATASX010000030.1 GCA_036269075.1 Sporichthyaceae bacterium | reverse complement strand
TCCCTCACGCGGCGTCGCTGCGTCAGGCTTTCGCCCATTGCGCAATATTCCCCACTGCTGCCTCCCGTAGGAGTCTGGGCCGTGTCTCAGTCCCAGTGTGGCCGGTCGCCCTCTCAGGCCGGCTACCCGTCGTCGCCTTGGTGGGCCGTTACCCCACCAACAAGCTGATAGGCCGCGGGCCCATCCCTAGCCGAAAAACTTTCCACCTCAAGTGATGCCGCTCGAGGTCGTATCCGGTATTAGCCCCGGTTTCCCGGGGTTATCCCAGAGCTAGGGGCAGGTTGCCCACGTGTTACTCACCCGTTCGCCACTGATCCCCACCGAAGTGGTTCACCGTTCGACTTGCATGTGTTAAGCACGCCGCCAGCGTTCGTCCTGAGCCAGGATCAAACTCTCCGTTGATGTCTTTTGTATTGCCCCGACCACGGCGAAGTGGCGGGCCGACACCGGAGTGTCCTGGCAATCGATGACAGCCACTGACGAACTTGTCATCGACGACCAAAGGAATCCGTCTTTAGCGGGTACATAAGTACCGCACCCGCCGACGGGGTTATTTGGCATTGACTTTCGGCACGCTGTTGAGTTCTCAAGGTACGGACGCACACCGCTACTAGCCCTTTCGGGCCGAGTTTCGGGGCAACTCTCCGAGCTTACTCATCGGGGTTCTCGGTGTCAAACCGAGGCTCTCGACTTCTCGCTGTTCCCATAAACCATCGCCCGTTCCGGCACGAAGCCGAGCGGGTGTTCGGTTTTCTGGGAGCCGCCCTCCGGACCGGCCACCTTCGTGTCCGGCTCCCCTTGGGGGCAGCGACCAGAAGATTACGAGTGCCCCCCACGCGAGTCAAATCACTTGGCGCGTCGCGGCGAGTCTCGCCGGCCATTTGCGCGTTCGCCCAGCTCAGCGAGCCGGAGGAGGGGTCGGTACACCGGATCGGACCAAGGCGACGACAACGTCATCGAGTGTCAGAACTCCGGACGGACCGGTCGCCGACTCGATCACGGCCATCGGTGCTCGGGCCTCGCGCAGCTGGGCCAAGGCCTCCGGCAGCGGGGTGTCCGCGCCGATCGTCGGCATCGGCCGCACGGCCAACGCGACTTCGGACGCGGTTGCCCGGCGCAGGTGCAGCAAGTCCTTCGCGTGCACGTACCCGACCGGTCGCCCGGCATCGTCGACGACGGGGAAACGCATGTGCCGGGTGCGGACCGCGAGTTCCTCCAACGCGTCGGCGTCGGCGCCCAGCGGCAGGCTGTGCAGTCGGGCCGGCGGGATCGCCACGTCCCGGGCCCGGGCCGCGGTGAAGTCCAGCGCACCGGACATGAGCTGGTACTCGGCGTCGTCGATCAGGCCCGCCCGGTGCGACTGAGCCGCCATTGCCGCGACTTCCGACAGGCCGTAGGCCGACTCGCGGGCGTCCGGCGGCCGGATCCGGACCAGGCGCAACACCCCGTTGGCCATTCCCCGGATCCCCACCAGCGCCGGCCCGAACCAGCGCGAGAACCGCGCCAATGCCGGGCCCATGACTACCGCGACCCGGTCCGGGATCGCCAGGGTCAGGAACTTCGGCACCATCTCGCCGAACAGGACGTGGGCGGTCATCACCACCAACAGGCCCAGGGCCAACGCCACCGGATGCACGGCTTCGTGCGGCAGGCCCACCGCGCGCGCGGGCGCGCGTAACAAGTCGGCCATCGTTGGTTCGGCCAACGCGCCGAGTCCCACGGAGCACAAAGTCACACCCAACTGCGCGCCGGCCATCATCTGCACGAGGCCGTCCATCGCCTCCAGCGTCCGCTTCGCCCGCCGCGACCCGCCCGCGGCCAACGGTTCGACCTGCGAACGGCGGGCCGCGACCAAGGAGAACGACGAGGCGACGAAGAACGCATTGCCGGCCAGCAGCAGCACCGAGGCGCCCAGCGCCCACCCCGGATGACTCATGGTTGAGCCTCCACCGGGTCCGGGGCCGGCCGGCGGACCTCGACCTGGTCGACGCGGCGGCCGTCCATCGCCAGCACCCGCAGGTGGACCCCAGCCACGGTCACCTCGTCCCCGGCATGCGGCACACGCCCGAGGCTGCTCATGATCAGCCCGGCCAAGGTCTCGTAGATCGCGGAGTCGTCCGGCAGCTCGACCCCGGTGATGTCCCGCACCTCGTCCGGGCGCAGCAGACCGGACAGCGTCCAGGTCGTCGCGGTCCGGTCCTCGGTCGGCCGGTCCGGCTCGGTGTCGTGCTCGTCGAGCACCTCCCCGACCAGCTCCTCCAGCAGGTCCTCGAGGCTGACCACGCCGTCCAGGCCGCCGAACTCGTCGAGCACGATTGCCAGCTGCGCGGATTCCAGGAGCAGGCCCGCCAGCAGGTCGTCGACCGGCAGCACCGAGGGCACGAAGTGCGCCGGCTTGGTGATCTCCCCGACCCGGGTCGTGTCCCGGCGGGCCGCGGGCACCGCCCAGGCGTCGAGCAGGCTGACCACTCCGCGCACGTCGTCCACGCTCTGCCCGAGCACCGGGAAGCGGCTGCGGCCGGACTCCCGCGCGATCTCGATCAGCTCGGCGACGGAATCGGCCGTGCCGACCGTGGTGACCCGGGTGCGCGGGGTCATCACGTCCCACGCGTGCTTCTCGTCGAACGTGAGCACCTTGCGCAGTAGTTCGGCGGTGGTGTTCTGCATGGCGCCTTCCTCCGCCGAGCGCTGGACCAGGTACACCAGCTCCTCCGGGTTGCGGGCCGACGCGAGCTCCGCGGTCGGTTCGACGCCGAGCGCCCCGACCATGCGGTTCGCGACGATGTTCAACCCGCCGGAGATCGGCCGGGTCACGAATGTGAACAGCCGCAGCGGACGTTGCACCGCCCGCGCCACCCCGACCGGATGAGCCAGCGCCAGGTACTGCGGGACGAGCTCGCCGAGCACCATCGTCGCGACCGTCGAGAGCGCCAGGCCCAGCGTCGCGGCGATCGCGTCGGCCGTCGAGGCCGAGGCACCCCAGTCCAGCAGCCGGGGTCGGAACAGGTTCGCGACGGACGGCTCGGCCAGGAAGCCGATGGCCAGGCTGGTCAGGGTGATCCCGACCTGGACCCCGGACAGCTGCGTGGTCAGCGTCCGCAGCGCCCGCAGCACCCCGGCCGCACCGGCGTCACCGTCCTTGGCGGCCTGCTCGACCGCGGTCCGGCTGACCGTGAGCAGCGAGAACTCGGCGGCGACGAACAACCCGTTCGCAACGACGAGGAGGAACGCCACCGCCAGGCCGGCGGCATCACCCATAGGTCTGCCGGCCCGCGCCGGTCAACCTACGTTGAGGCTGGCCAACGCCTTGTCCGCGTGGTCGGTGAATTTTATCTCCCCGGTGATCACGTCGACGATCTTCTGGTCCGTGCCGATCACGAATGTGATCCGACGCGTCGGGGCCAGCTTTCCCAGCAGGCCGCCCCGCCGAACCCCGTACTGCTTGGCGACCGTGCCCTCGACATCGGCGAGCAGCGGATAGTCGAACCCGTGCTTCTTGGAGAACTGGTCCTGCTTGGCAACCGGATCCATGCTGATCCCGACCCGCTGGGCGCCGGCCTTCGCGAACTCGGCGGACAGGTCGCGGAAGTGGCAGGCCTCCTTGGTGCAACCCGTCGTCATGGCGATCGGGAACCAGAACAGCACCACCGGACCGGCGGTGAGCAGTTCGCTCAGGCGCCGCGGGGTGCCGGTCTCGTCGGAAAGTTCGAAGTCCGGGGCCTGATCGCCCACCGAGAGCGCCATCGGTCCACCTCTTTCTCCTGCGCAGAGTCTGTCCTACCTGCCTTCGGAGGCCACCGACCGGTGGATGCCCGGCGTTTCGGGCATGCAGCCCGGGCGTGGCACGCTGCGGTCGTGCCGATCGCCATCGCCCACCGCGCCCCGTCCTCGGCGGCCCGCTGCGCCAAGCTCCTCAAGCTCGGAGTCACCGTGTTCGAGGTTGACGTCCAGTCGCTGGGCGGTGAGTTGGTCAGCTCCCACTTCCTGTCGCCGTGGCCGGCGTTCCCGCGCCTGCGCCGCGACCGCTGGGCGCTCACGTTGGGCCGGCACCGCAGGGAGATCGCGCTCCGTGCGGCCGCGGCGGCGATCCCCGCGCAGGCCCGGATCCTGCTCGACCTGAAGATCGACCACGGCCCGGGCGCCCATGCGCTGGCCGCCGCGGTGGTCGGCGCCGGGCTGGACCCGGACCGGTTCATCGTCTGCACCAAGGGCTGGGACACACTGCCGCTGCTGCGCGAGCACGGCCTGGCGACCTGGCGCACGGTCGGCGACCCGGAGGCGCTGCACGCGGCGCTCGCCACGCCGGTACCGGACGTTGCGGTCACCGTCCAGCACGAGCTGTTGACCGCGCCGGTCATCGCGGAGCTGCACGCCGCCGGAACCGCGGTCATGACCTGGACGGTCAACGACCTGGCCCGTGCCCGCCGACTGGTCGAGGACGGGGTCGACGGGGTCACCTCGGACAACCCCGCGGTCCTGCGGGCGGTCGCGGCAGCACGGTAAGTGGGCCGGGGAAACAGGTCCGCCCCACCGGCAGAACCGGTGGGGCGGGCAGGTCGGCCGTGGTGCGATGGTCGCCTCGCGGCGATTTGCACGAACGCGGCCCCAGCCGAACTGGGTTCCCGCGACGGCATTTATTTATGAGACCCGGGGACACATAGCGCACCCGTGCCGACCTACGGCCCATCGTAAGCCGGAACCCGGGAGCGTGCGCAATGGACTCACCCAGAAGATCGGAAGTCGCCGGGACGGACGGGGTCGAACTGCTCGTCGCCGCGGCGGGCCGGTTCAGCTCAGCGTGAGCCAACCCTGGACGTCGACGTTCCAGCCCGACGACTTGTCGCTTCTGGCGTGCTCGACGCTGATCTGCACGGTGTGCCGGCCAGGTGTCAGGTCGGTCAGCAGCAGCACGATCGACCGCTGCATCGGGTTGGCGGAGTACAGGTCGACGTATCCGCGGCGTTGCCCGTCGATGTCGACGAGGGCGCGACCGAGAGCGGCGCCGCGGTCGGCGACCCAGGCGAACTGGGTCCCGGTGAAGCTGAACGAGGCAGTCGCCGACCGGGCGCCGCTGGACATCTCATTGCCGAACAACGAGTCGGCCATCGCCCCGGCGCTCCAATCCGTGGTCGGCGCGTAGAGCACACCGTCGCGCTGCCCGGACAGGGACGCCCGCACGGGACCGACCTGCACCCAGTCGCCGGGAACCGCCGCGAGCCCGAACGCCCGGACCCGCACGTAGATCGGCTCCCCGGGTTTGACCCCGATCGGCACCGCGCCGTCGTAGCCCTTGCCGGTCGGCACGTCGGACCAGGTCTTCCCGTCGCTGCTGCGCTGCAGTTGCAGCGCGGTGGCGGCGCCGGTGAGCGCAGGCAGTCCTACCGAGACGGTGACCGACGCCGTGGTGACCCGCCCGGGCGTCAACAACAGCCGCGGCGCCGCGACCGACGGACCGAGCAGGCCGTGCGCGGCGCCCGGGAGCGGCGGGATCAGGGTGTAGAGCATCCGGTTCGGGGAGCCGGTGGGCAGGCTGCTGAGCACCCCCGGAGTGGACAGGCCGCGGATCGCGGCGCTGACCTGAGCCGGGGTTGCCGTTGGGTACAGCTGCAGGTACTGGGCCACCGCGCCGGCCACGTGCGGGGCGGCCATCGACGTCCCGGACAGCGTGGCGACCTCGTTGTCGCCGGTGCCGTAGTCGGAGATGATCGAGTCGCCGGGCGCGTACACGTCCACGCACTTACCGGCGTTCGAGTAGTCGGCCGGGACGTCCTTCTCGGTGGTCGCGCCCACGGTGATCGTGCCGGGTTCCCGGGCCGGTGAGTACGCGCAGGCGTCACCGCTGTCGTTGCCTGCCGCCACGACGTAGCTGACCCCGTGCGCGATCGAGTTGGCCACCGCCGCATCCAGAGTGTCCGAGGTGACCCCGCCCAGGCTCATGTTCGCCACCGAGGCGCCGGTGTGGTGATCGGTCACCCAGTCGACGCCCTCGATCACCCCGGAGACGGTGCCGCTGCCGTCGCAGTCCAGGACCCGGATCGGGACCAGGTTGACCTGCTTGGCGACGCCGAACGCGGTGCCGCCGAGGGTGCCGGCCACGTGAGTCCCGTGCCCGTTGCAGTCGTCCGTGCCGTGCGAGTCCTCCACGGAGCTGAACCCGGCCGTGACCCGCCCGACCAGGTCGCGGTGGCTGGCCCGGATCCCGGTGTCGATGATGTAGGCGTTCACCCCGGCGCCGGTCTGCGTGTAGTTGTACTTGCCGTCCAGCGGGAGCCGATGCTGGTCGATCCGGTCCAGGCCCCAACTCGGCGGGTTCGGCTGGACCGAGGTGACCCCGACGGTGACGTCCGGTTCGATGCTGACCACGTGCCGGTTCGCGCGCAGGTGGGCCAGCACCGCCGCGGGCAGCACGGCGGCGAATCCTTGCACCGCGTGGGAGTAGGTGTAGTAGATCTCGCCGCCCTGCAGCTGCACGCGGTCGCGGACGGAGGTGATCAGGTCGACCGCGGTATCGGGGCGGAACCGGACGACGTAGCGGTCAGCGATCGGGTGGGAGTGGAATCTCGGTTGAGCGCGCGGGCTGACCTCGCGCCAGACCGGGGCGGAACGTTGATCCGGCGCGGCGGTCGCCGGGCCGAGCAAGCCGCCGGCCAGGCAGACCGAAGCGACGGCAGCGGCGAGCAAGCGCGCCGACACCCCGGTTCGAGCCACGAATCCCCCCAAACCCGAAATCGCTCGGTCGGACTCGCGGACCCCTCCCCCGCCCGACCTTCGGCGCACGCTATGAGGCCGGGACATTGCCGCGTGGGCGAATGACGCATTGCCATGAACAGTCCGGTATTGCACCGAATCGGCGGGACTTTTCCACCACCGTGGGACGGCTCGGAACGCCGCCAGAAATCAGATCTGACGCAGCGTCATGTGTTGGCGCCGCGGGCCGCGACGGCCCATCGGTCGACCACTTCTCCGGCATCGGTAACCAGGAGTTCGTCAGCCAGATTCACCGCGTTGCAAACATGATTCGGGACCACCGCGACGGTGCTGCCGAGGTCCGGCAACGCCTGTGGCCAGTGCACTGTGGCGTGGTGCTCGGACAGCGCGAGGACCCGGGCCGCGGGGTGTCCGAGCACGGTCCCGAAACCACTGGCCCAGGCCGGTCGGTCGGCGCCCAGAACCTTGCTGCCGGCATCGAGAATCACCCGGTCGGCGCAGCGGCTGACCACCGTGCCGACGGCCACCAGTGCGACGTCCCCCGGCAGGCAGCTGCCCAGCTCGAGCTGTTGCGAGTCGCCGAACACGTACACCCCGGGACGCAGCTCCGACACCGCCCCGGCGACGGTGGCGGCGGCGCTCGGCGTCGAACCGCCGCTGCGGACCTGCACGGGCAGACCGGCGGCGCGGATCGACTCCGCCGCCCGGGTCAGGGCGGCGGCCTCGTCGGCTGCCGCCGGAGAACCGGACCCGGGCGCGTAGGAGTGCCCAGGGAACGTGAAGACCCCGGCGACCGGCAGCCCGGCACGGGAGGCGGCCACCGCCACCACGCCGGCCTGCGCCGGGTCGACGCCGCTGCGGTGGTGGCCGCTGTCGACCTCGACGACGACCGCGACCGCCTCGCCGACATGGCGGGCCAGTGCTTCCGCCGACTCGGCGGAGTCGACCCCGACCCGCACCCGGGCCCGTTCGGCCAGTGCCCGCAGCCGGGCCCCGCGCCGCGCGTCCACCCACAGCGGATACGCGATGAACAGGTCGTCGCAGACCGCCGCGAACACCTCGGCCTCCGCGACGGTGGCCACGGTCAGCCCGACCGCCCCGGCGGCCAACTGCCGCACCGCGATCTCGAGGCACTTGTGGGTCTTGGCATGCGGCCGCAGGCCGGCACCGAGGTCCTGGGCGCGGCGGGCCATCGCGGCGATGTTCGCCTCGAGCACGCCCGCCTCTACCAGCAGGCAGGGCGTGATCAGGCCCTCGGGCACCAGCACGCAGGCATGGTCCCACCGCGGCCGGCGGGCTCCGCGCCGGCCGGCGGGTCGGGCCCCGCGAGACCGGGAACGGGACTGTCGGTGGCGGCTGACAGGCTGTTGGTCCGATGTTGCACGTGCACCGTTCCGCCTCACCCGATGCGCTGGTCGACGCCCTGGCCGGGCTGCTCGGCCAGCCCGCCGGCGACCCGTTCGTGCCGGAGATCGTCGCTGTGCCGGCGAAGGGCGTCGAGCGATGGTTGGCACAGCGGTTGTCGCACCGACTGGGCGCCGGGTCCGGTGCGGCCGGGGTGTGCGCGAACGTGCAGTTCCCGGGGCCCGACCGACTGCTCGACCAGGCGCTGGCCGCGACCGGCCCCGAGGCCGCCGACGCGGTTGCGCAGTGGGACCCGGACCGAGCGGTGTGGCCGTTGCTCGAGGCGCTGTCCGGTTCGGCCGATAGCCCTGGGGCGGAGCGGGGCGGCTCCGCGCGCCGGTACGCGGCGGCCGCGCGGTTGGCGGCGAACTTCGCTCGCTACGGCCAGGAGCGTCCGGCAATGCTGCGGTTCTGGGCCGCCGGCAACGACGTCCTGGACGACGGGCGGCCGCTGCCCACCGACCTGGCCTGGCAGCCGCCACTGTGGCGGCGACTTCGGGAAACGCTCGGCCCCAGCCCGGGGGAGGTGCTGCCGGAAGCGGTCACGCGGTTGCGGTCCGACCCGGGCGTGGTCGACCTGCCGGACCGGCTCTCGATCTACGGGCCGACCCGGTTCACCGCGGCCCGACTGGAGGTGCTCGCCGCGTTGGCGGCCGGACGCGACGTGCACGTGTGGTTGAACCACGCCTCACCGGCGGCCTGGGACGCGGTGGCGGCCGGGCACCGACCGGAGCATCCGCTGCTCGCGTCGATGGGCCGGGAGGTCGAGGCGCTGCAGCAACGGTTGGCCGCGGTCGCACCGGAGGCCGTCCAACATCTTTACGCTGCACCGGCGCCCGCGGACGATCTGCTCGGCCGGTTGAAGTCCGCGTTGGCGACCGACCGGGTGCCGGCCGCCGCCGACCGGCCGGTGCTGGACACGGCGGACGCCTCGGTGGTGGTGCATTCCTGCCACGGCCGGGCCCGGCAGGTCGAGGTGCTGCGGGAGGCCCTCCTGCAACGGTTGGCCGCCGACCCGACGTTGCAGCCGCGCGACGTGCTGGTGATGTGCCCGGACATCGACGAGTTCGCGCCGCTGGTCGCCGCGGCGTTCTCCGACGCGGGCGGGGTCGCGGGGCACCCGGCGGGCCGGTTGCGGGTGCGGTTGGCCGACCGCGCCCCGCAGACCACGAACCCGTTGCTCGCGATCACCGCCACGCTGTTGCGACTCGCGGCCGGCCGGGTCACCGCCTCGGACGTCCTCGACCTCGCCGCCACCGGCCCGGTGCGGAGGCGGTTCGGTTTCGACACCGACGACGCCACCCGACTGCGCGACTGGGTCGGGGCCTCCCGGATCAGTTGGGGGCTGTCTGGTGAGCACCGGGCCGACTACGGACTCGGCGGGATCATCGAGGGGACCTGGCGCGACGGCCTGGACCGGTTGCTGCTCGGCGCCACCATGGAACCCGAGGCCGGGTGGCTCGGCGACGCGACCCCGTGTGACGACGTCGACTCGGCCGACCTGGACCTGCTGGGCCGGTTCGCCGAACTGCTTGACCGGTTGACCCATGCGCTGCGGGCCTTCCGGGCACCGCGGCCGGTCGAGGGATGGACCGAACTGCTGCGTGAGTCGGTGCTCGCGGTCGCCGCGCCGCTGGAACCGTGGCAGGGCACGGCCTTCACCGCGCGGCTTGCCGAACTGGCTGCCGACGCCGCCGGCCACGACGTCACGTTGAGTCTGGCCGACATGACCGAACTGTGGGACCGGCGCTGCGTGGCCCGGCCGACCCGGTCGGGCTTCCGTACCGGCGGGTTGACCGTCGCCACGATGGTGCCGATGCGCTCGGTGCCGCACCAGGTGGTGGCGTTGCTCGGTCTGGACGAGGGCACATTCCCGCGCAGCGGTGTGGTCGATGGCGATGACCTGCTCTCCCGCGACCGCCGGGCGGGTGAACGCGATCCGCGCTCGGAGGACCGGCAACTGCTGCTGGACGCGGTGTGCGCGGCCGGCGAGCACCTGCTGATCTTCTGCACCGGGGCCGACGAGCGGACCGGCCTATCGGTGCCCCCGGCCGTGCCGCTTGGTGAGCTGCTCGATGCCCTCGACGCCCTCGCCACGACACCGGAAGGCCGGGTCAGCACGGAAGTGACGGTGCGTCACCGGTTGCAGGCGTATCACCCGGAGAACTTCGCTGCCTCGGCTGCACTCGTCCGGCAGGCCTCGCGGCGACCGGTCAGCTTCGACGTCGCGGCGGTGGCCGGGGCGCGGGCCCTGCTTCGCGACCGGGCGCCGGAACCGCCGCTGCTCGGCGAACTGCTGCCGGTCGTGCCCGGTGCCGACGTCGAACTGGACGATCTGCGCTCGATGCTGGTGCACCCGGCGCGCGCGTTCCTGCTGCAACGGCTCGGGGTGCGACTGCCGTTCGAGGAGGCCGATCCGCCCGACGAGTTGCCGGTGAAGCTCGACGCCCTGGCGGAGTGGGCGATCGGGGAGCGTTTCCTGAACTGCCGTCTGCGTGATCTGACGGTGGATCACTGTCTGGGTGCCGAGCGCCGGCGGGGCACGCTGCCGCCGGGCATGCTCGGCCATTCCGCGGCGATCCGTATCGGCCAGGCCGCCGAGGCGATCACCAACGTCGCCCGGACGCACACCGCGATCGCCGCGGACAACCTCGACGTGTCCACGGCGGTTCCGGTGGGCGGGGTTAGCCGCACCGTGGCGGGCACGGTCGCGGGGGTCCGCGGCAGCGAGTTGGTCCGGGTGTCCTACTCCCGGGTCGGGCCCAAGCATCTGCTGAGCGCCTGGCTGGAAGTGCTGGCTTTGACGGCGGCGCGCCCGCACACCGCCTGGCGGGCGGTCGTGATCGGCCGCAACCGGCAGGACGGCTCCCGTCGCGTGCTCGGTCCGGTCGAGGCCGGCGAGGCCGAGACGACCCTGGCCGACCTGGTCGCGCTGTACGACCGCGGACTGCGTGGGCCGCTGCCGCTGCCGCTGAAGACCGCGCACTGCTACGCCGAGGCGGTCCGGCGGGGCAGCAACTCGACCAACGCCTTGCGGGCCGCCGCGGCCGAGTGGCAACGACGCGAGGGCGGCGAGTCCAGCGACCCGGCCAACGTGCTGGTGTGGGGCCCGGAGGCCGACGTCGAGTCGCTGGCGGCCGCGGGCCTGGGCGATGCGGCGACGCTGCTGTGGGATCCGGTGCTGCGGGCCGCGGCGGGGGCACGCCGATGAACGAGCGCAGCGAGCGAATCAATGTCACAGTGTCCGCCACCTCCGACCAGTGCGGGCGATCGATGGTGCGCCGATGAGTACGACGGTCGGATCAGGCTCGGGAACCTTGCACCGACGGGTGTCTGACGGTGCCTCAGGGCTGGAACCGGTGCCGTTCGACGTGCTCGCTCCGCTGCCGACCGGGACCACGCTGCTGGAGGCCAGCGCGGGCACCGGCAAGACCTGGACGATCGCGGCGCTGGTCACCCGGTACGTCGCCGAGGGCGTCGTCGACCTGGCCCAACTGCTGCTGATCACCTTCGGTCGGGCCGCCACCCGCGAGCTGCGGGAGCGGGTCCGGGAACGGCTGACCGAGGCACGCGACGCGTTGAGCGCGTTCGTCGCGGACGGTTCGGCGCGGCCTGTCGACCCGTTGCTCGCCCACCTGGCCGATGGGTCGAGCGACGTCGTCGCGCGACGGCTGGCCCGGCTGTCCGCCGCCACCGCGGACTTCGACGCGGCCACGATCGTGACCACGCACCGGTTCTGCCAACTCGTGATCCGCGGCCTGGGCTCGGCCGCCGACGCCGACCCGGACACCGAACTGGTCGAGGACATCAGCGAGCTGGTGCGCGAGGTGGCACTCGACCTGTACGTGCGGCGCTGGGCGGTCGCCGGCGACCCCACGTTCGGGGTGCGCGACGCGTTGGACATCGCCGCCGCGGCCGCCGGCGACCGGCACGCCGAGCTCGCGCCGGACCCGGCAAGCGAGACCGGTCCGGCAGCTGTCCGGACCAGATTCGCGCAACGGGTGCGGCACGACGTCGTCGCGCGGCTGCAGGCACACCGGGCGATGAGCTTCGACGACCTGCTGATCGGGTTGCGCGACGTGCTGGTCCACCCGCAGGCCGGGCCGGCGGTGGCCGCCCGGCTGCGCGAGGAGTTCCGGGTCGTGCTGGTCGACGAGTTCCAGGACACCGATCCGGTGCAGTGGCAGATCCTGCGCACCGCGTTCGCCGGCCACACCACCTTGGTGCTGATCGGCGACCCGAAGCAGGCGATCTACGCGTTCCGCGGTGGCGATCTGCACAGCTACCTGGCCGCGGCGGCCTCCGCCGACCGACGCGCCGGGCTGCCGGTGAACTGGCGCAGCGACGCCGGGGTGCTGCGCGGGCTCGACGCGGTGTTCTGCGGGGCGGCCCTCGGCGACGACCGGATCGTCGTGCGGCCGGTGCAAGCCGGACGACCCGAACCTCTGCTGCACCGGCCCGACGGTCGAGCCGCGGTCCAGCTGCGGATGCTCGACACCGCCGGGTTCCCGACGTCCAAGGACGGGCTGCCCCTGGCGCCGCAGGTGCGCGAGCGCGTCACAACCGATCTGGTCGCCGAGATCGTCGGGGTGCTCGGCGACGGCAGCACGCTGCGGGCGCGGCCCGAGGCGGAAGCGGTTGCCGTCACCCCGGGCGACATCGCCGTGCTGGTGCGGACGAATTCGCAGGCCGAGCAGGTGCGCACGGCGCTGCTGGCTGCCGGGGTGCCGTGTGTGCTGCAGGCCCGGACGAACGTGTTCGCCACCCGCGCGGCAACGGACTGGCTGGCCCTGCTGGAGGCGTTGGAGCAGCCGCACCGGGCGGGCGTGGTGCGGCGGTTGGCGTTGTCGGCGTTCGTCGGGGTCGGTGCCCGCACGTTGCTGGGTTGGGGCGACGCGGGACACGACGCGTTGGCGCAGCAGGTCCGTGCCTGGGGCGCGGTGCTGCGCCGCGACGGCGTCGCCGCGTTGTTCGCCGCCGTCGACGCCGACCACCGGGGCACCGCCCGACTGCTGGGGCGCACCGGCGGCGAACGACTGGCCACCGACCTGCGGCACATCGCCGACGTGCTGCACGCGGTCGCCACCACCGAGTCGCTCGGGCCGGCGGCGTTGTTGACCTGGCTGCGCCGGCGGGTGCAGGAGTCCGATCGGCTCGACCCGACGGCCGAGCGCAGTCGGCGGCTGGACTCCGATGCCCGGGCGGTCCAGGTGGTCACCGTGCACATGAGCAAGGGCCTGGAGTTCCCGCTGGTCTACGTGCCGTTCGGGTGGAGCCGGTGGGTCGACGAGCCGGACGTGGCTCGCTACCACGACCCGACCGGCCGGCGGCTGACCAACGTCGGCGGCCGGGGCAGCAGCGGGTGGCGGGAGGCCGTCGCGGCGCACCATCTGGAGGACGACGGCGAGGATCTGCGCCTGCTCTACGTCGCGGCGACCCGGGCCCGGTCGGCGTTGACCCTGTGGTGGGCGCGGTCGACGACGACGGCGTACTCCTCGCTGAACCGGCTGCTGTTCGGCGGGCCAGGCACCTCGCCCGGGTACCTGCCCGACGACGCCGCGGCACGCACCCTGGCCGCGGTCCGGGCTTCCGGGTCGGGAGGTGGACTCGCCACAGCCGATGTGACGGTCCGTCAGGTCCAGGTGTGGCAGGCCCCGCGGTCGCAGGCCTGCGACCCGGTGGCCGCCGTGCTGGACCGGGAGATCGACACCGACTGGCGGCGGACCTCCTACAGCGCGTTGACCGCATTGGCCCACGCCGCCGGGGAATCGGCCACCACCGCTGACGATCCGGACGCCGTCGGAACGGTCGACGAGGCCGCGGCGCCGGCGGTCGAGGCAGCGGCGGCACCGGCCGGGCCGCCGCCCCCGCCGATCGCGGATCTGCCGGGCGGCGCGGCCTTCGGCACCCTGGTGCACTCGGTGCTGGAGGCGGTAGACCATTCGGCGCCCGACCTGGCCGAGGTGTTGCTCGTCGAGTGCGGCGTCGCGTTGGGGCGGACCCCGTTGTACGGGGTCGAGCCGGGCGAGTTGGCGGCGGCGTTGGCGGTCACGCTGCGGACGCCGTTGGGCGAGGCGGCACAGGGGCGGTCGTTGGCCTCGTTCGGGCGGCGCGATCAGTTGAGCGAGTTGGAGTTCGAGCTCCCGTTGGCCGGTGGGGACCGCCCGGCGGGGCGATTGCGGCTGGCCGACCTGGCCCCGGTGTTGGATCGGACGCTGCGCCCGGACGACCCGGTGCGGGCCTGGCTGCCGCGGTTGGCCGGGCCGGAGTTGGCCGAGCAGCCGTTGCGCGGCTACCTGACCGGCAGCATCGACGCCGTGCTGCGGCTGGGTTCGGGTGCGTACGTGGTGGTCGACTACAAGACCAACCGGTTGCATCCGTTCGGAACCCCCGCCGACCTGCGGCACTACGCCCCGGATTCGTTGGCGGCGGCCATGAATGCGGCGGACTACCCGCTGCAGGCGTTGCTGTATCAGGTGGCGGTGCACCGCTATCTGACCTGGCGTCAGGTCGCCTATTCGCCGGAACAGCATCTCGGTGGCGCGCTGTACCTGTTCCTGCGCGGGATGCCCGGACCGGACGTCGCCGACTCGGCCGAACAGGTGCCCGGGGTGTTCACCTGGCGGCCGCCCGCGGCAGCGATCGTTGCGGTCAGCGACCTGTTGGCGGCCGGGCGATGACCGAAGGAGCCGTGGCGGGCCGCCCGGCAGGTGTCGCGTTCCGCGACGAGTTCAGCCCCGACCGGTCGTTGTGGTCCGACGGGCTGCTCGGTGAGTTCAACACCGCGGGCATCCTCTCGGCCGCCGACGTGCACGTCGCCACCGCGCTCGGCCGACTGGGCGGCGAGTGCGACCCGGCCGTGCTGCTCGCCGCAGCGTTGACCGTGCGCGGCACGCGGGGCGGCTCGGTGGTGCTGGATCTGGCGACCGTGGCCCAGGAGATCGTCCCGGACGACCCGGACCGGGCCGCGACCGACGACGACCTGGTTCCCGCCGGCGCCACGGCCGACCTGGACTGGCCGGAGCCGGAGCGGTGGCGGGCGGTGTGCGCGGCCAGTCCGTTGGTGGCCGGGCCGGGCGACCCGCCGGGTCGGCCGTTGCGGATGGTCGGCGGCTCGCTGTGGCTGGACCGCTACTTCAGTCAGGAACGCGAGGTGGCCGCGGATCTGCTGGCCCGGGCCGCCGCGGCCGCGCCCGAGGTGGACGAGGCGCACTTGCGCACGGCGCTGGACCGGCTGTTCCCGTTGGCCGGCGATGCGGATCAGCGGGTCGCGGCCGAGCACGCCGTCCGGTCGCGGCTGACCGTGATCGCGGGTGGGCCGGGTACCGGCAAGACCACCACCGTCGCGCGGCTGTTGGCACTGCTGTGCGACCAGCCCGGCCCACCACTGCGGATCGCCTTGGCCGCGCCGACCGGCAAGGCGGCCGCGCGGCTGACCGAGGCCGTGCAGTCCGCCGTCGCGAGCTTCGAGGCCGGCGACCGGGAACGCGTCGGGGAGGCCGTGGCCACCACCGTGCACCGACTGCTCGGGTTCCGGCCCGGCAGCCGGACCCGTTTCCGGCACGACCGCACCAACCGGTTGCCGCACGACGTGGTCGTGATCGACGAGACCTCGATGGTCTCGCTGACGCTCATGGCGCGGCTGACCGAGGCCGTGCGACCGAACTCGCGGCTCATCCTGGTGGGCGACCCGGACCAGTTGGCCTCGGTCGAGGCCGGCGCGGTGCTGGGCGACCTCACCTCGGGGGTCCAGGACGGCAGCAACGCGTTGGCACCCTGCGTCGCGCGGCTGACCGGGAGTCGGCGGTTCGCGGCGCAAGGCCGGATCGCGACGTTGGCCGCGGCCGTGCGGGAGGGAGCGGTCGAGGAGACGCTGCGGATCCTGCGGTCCGGCGTGGACGGCGTCGAGTTCGTCGAGCTCCCGCCCGGGGCGATCCCGGACGATCGGGCGCTGGCAGCCTTGCGGGCCGACGTACTGGCGGCGGGCGCGGCGATGACTGCGGCGGCCGCGGTGGGCGACGCGTCGGCGGCGCTGGCCGCGGCCGACAGTCACCGGTTGCTCTGCGCGCATCGGGCCGGACCGTTCGGCGTGCGGCTGTGGGGCGACCGGGTTGTCGCATGGCTGGCAGCGGCCGGCCACACCCCGGCAGCGCGGCCGGACGGCCGCTATCTCGGTGAGCCGATCCTCGTCACGGCCAACGACGCCGAACTGGAGCTGTTCAACGGCGACACCGGCGTCATCGTGGCGGCGCCGGATGCCGCGACCGGCACCGCCGCGGCCTTCCGGCGCGGTAGCCGGATCCGGACCGTGGCCGTGGCCCGGCTGCCGGCCGTCCGCAGCGTCCATGCGATGACCGTGCACCGGGCGCAGGGCAGTGAGTTCGCCCGGGTGACGATCATGCTGCCGCCACCGGATTCGCCCTTGGCGAACCGGCAGACGCTGTACACCGCGATCACACGGGCCGGGTCCGCGGTGCGGCTGGTCGGTTCGGTGGACGCGGTGGCCCGGGCGGTCACGCATCCGGCGGCACGGGCGACCGGGCTCGGGCCGCGATTGCGCGTCGCCGACGGGAGCTGACTGGGCGTCAGCCGGCCCGGGTGGCGCTTATGTGGACGACCGCGGAGCGGCGGCGGTGGTCGCCGGCGGCGAACGCGCGGGCCAACTTGGCGCGCAGGATCTCCGCCTCGGTCGGCGACAACGCCTCGGCCAGGAGCTCGGCGTAGGTCGGCGCGAGTGGGTTGGGCGCGGTGGCCAGGAACGCCTCGATGCTCGACGCGGGCGACCGGCCGTCGAGGACTTCGGCGTGGTAGTCCATCCGGACGTCGACGAAGCCGACCGCGGCCACCGTCGTGAACAGGTCGCGTTCGTCGAAGCTGAGCATCGCCGCGGCCTCGGGGGCGTCGGCCGCCGCGACGGCGTTGACCCGGGCGGCGAGTTCCTCGGCGCCGTGCACTGCGAAGCCCCACAGCCGGCCGGGGTCGCGGGCGCTGGTGAACCGGTTGATCGGCTCGAACAGGCCCAGGCGCCCGCCGGGGCGCAGCACGCGGTGCATCGCGGCCAACGCGGTTGCCTTGTCCGGGATGTAGATGAGCACCGAGCGGTCGGTGACCACGTCGAAGGCCGTGTCGGCGATGCCGCGAAGTTCCGGCAGGGCGGCGACGACGTAGGCGCAGCGCTCGTGCAGGCCGGCGGCCAGCGCGGCCTGCCGGCAGTGCTCCAGCAGCGTCGGTGAGATATCGCTGAGGACGACGCGGCCGGTAGGTCCGACGAGTTCGGCCGCGCGCAGGCCGATCAGCCCATCGCCGCAGCCGACGTCCAGAACGTGTTCACCGGGCTGGGGGTCGACCCCGGCCAGCAGTCGGTCGCGTATCCGGTGCAGCGCTGCCCGGGCGATCGCGCGATTCGCCGCGTCCCCGCCGTCGCGGCGGCGCAGCAACCAGTCAGCCCAGGGATCCGCCGCGCCGGACACCGCCGGATCAGGTTATTTGCCGGAGTCCTTGCACAGCTGGTTCAGGTCCAGACCACCGACGTTGGCGGTGAGGCACACCGGCAACGACGGGCCTCCGGGCGGCGCGTCGGCAAGGACCGCGGCGGCCCCGACGGAGGGCACGGCGATCAGCGCCGCGCCCGCGAGCAGGCTGCTGATCAGCAACCGGCGCATTGGCACTCCTCGGTTTGTACCGGCAAGTCTCGGGCGCCCGATGTTGCGCCGAAGCGCCCAAATCGAATGTACCCACCGAAAAGCCGCTGGGCGGGCTTTTAGCCCATCGTGTCCCGCCCGCGCGGCGGCCGCGCACCGAGCCTTCGATCTCCAACCGGTCGAGCCGACTGATCAGCGGCTCTGCGCGTCGCGCCAGGCAACCCACTCCTGCAGCTTCGACAGGTCGTAGTCCGGGCCACCCGCAGCCACGGTGAACATGCGGACGCCGGCTGCCAGCAGGTCGTCGGCCACCTCCTTGGGGCGCTTCTCCCCGACGCCGACCGACCGCTCGATCTCGGCGGGGTCGCGGTTGAGCGAGGCGCACCACTCGTCGAGCACCTTGCACTTGTGCGCGATCACATCGGGGTCGCCGAACCCGTGCCAGATGTCGGCGTACTGCGCGGTGATCTTCAGCGTCTTCTTCTCGCCGCCTCCACCGATCAGCACCGGGATCTTGCGGGTCGGTGCCGGGTTCAACTTGCCCCAGCGCTCGACGATGCGCGGCATCGCCTCGGCGAGCATGTCGAGGCGCCCGCCGGCAGTGCCGAACTCGTAGCCGTACTCGGTGTAGTCCTTCTCGAACCAGCCCGAACCGATGCCGAGGATCAACCGGCCCTTCGCGATGTGGTCGACGGTCCGCGCCATGTCGGCCAGCAACTCCGGGTTGCGGTAGCTGTTGCAGGTGACCAGGCAGCCGATCTCGGCGCGAGAGGTCGCCTCGGCCCAGGCGCCCAGCATCGTCCAGGCCTCGAAGTGCGCGCCTTCGGGTTCGCCGTAGAGCGGGTAGAAGTGGTCCCAGTTGAAGATCGTGTCGGCGCCGATGTCCTCGGCCCGGGCGACCGCGTCGCGGATCTGTTGGTAGCTCGCGTGCTGGGGTTGGATCTGGATTCCGATTCGGATCGGACGATCGGGCACAGGCTTCTCCTCGTCAGGTCGTAGCGCGGTACGGGGCGCCGGACACCGGGATCCTGCGGAGGCAACGCCCCGTCACCCACAATGCTTCCCCGGCGGCGGTGACTAATCTGACCCGACATGGTCCTGCTGACGCCGATGGGCGACTCGGTAACTGTCACGATGAAGGCGACGCCGGCCGCCGTTTGGGCGCTGGTCACCGACGTCACGCGGATCGGCGAGTTCTCCCCGGAGACGCTGGAGGGCCGCTGGATCGCCCCGGCGACCGGCCCCGCCGTCGGGGCGCGGTTCCAGGGGCACGTCAAACGAAACGGCCGCGGCCCCATGTACTGGACGACCGCTCGGGTGGTCACCGCCGACCCGGAGCGCGAGTTCGCGTTCGTGGTCGAGGTGCCGGGTGGCCGCGAGGTGAACACCTGGGGCTACCGCATTGCGCCCCGCGCCGACGGCAGCGAGGTCACCGAGTCGTTCCGGCTGACACCGAGCCTGCCGCTGAAGCTCTACTGGCTGCTGTTCGGACGGCTGCGGGTCACCACGAACCGCAACGGCATTCGGCAGACCCTGGAACGCATGAAGGCCGTGCTGGAGACCGACTGACCGCTACTGCTCCATCGTCACGAAGCGGTACCCGTGCGAGCGGTACCACGCAATGACCGCAGGCAGGGCCGCCACGGTGTTGCCCCGGTAGTCCGACACCACGGACAACGGCTCGTGACTGGCCTTCCCGGCGTGCATCAGCACGATCGGGTGGCTGCCCGGCGAGGCCGTCGCGGCGGCCACGATCCGATGCACTGCCGAAACTGACTGGTGGTCAGGTTGCTTCCAGTCCTCGGTGTCGACGCTCCACCCGATCATCGTCAGCCCCAGCGACCGCGCCACCTCCGGCAGCGCGTTGCTGGTCTCCCCTCCTGGTGCCCGGAACAGGCAGGTCCGTCGGCCGGTCAGCTTCTGCTGAACCGCGTCGGTGCGCCCGAGTTGGTCGCGCAGGTACGACTGCGACCAACCGCCGCGCACGTCCTTCGGGTACTGGTGGTCCCAGGTGTGGTCGCCGACCGGGTCGCCGGCGGCGGCCTCGGCGCGGATGTCGTCGGGGAACGCGGAGTCGTGCGCACCGGTGTCGAAGAAGGTCGCCGGGACGTCGTACTTCTCCAGCACCGCAAGGATCTTCGCCGTCCACGGACTCGGTCCGTCGTCGAAGGTCAGCGCCACGGTCTTCCCGGACCCGGGCGCCCGATCGATCACCCCGGGCCGCACCGGCGGACAACCTGCGGCCGAATCGGCCAGGGCCGGCGCGCCCAAGCCCGTCAGGCCGGTCGCGGTCAGACCGACGACCAGCAGGGCACGAAACGCGCGAGTAGGCACGATTCCAAGCTACGGCGTCAGCTGCGCCGCGAGTACGACGAATGCCAGATCCGGGCGCAACGGCAGACCGAACCGTGGATCACCCGCGGGGAACGGAACCCGATCCCCGGTCGGCACGTACCCCCGCCGCGCGTACCAGGCGATCAGATCCGTGCGCATCCACAGCACGGTCATCTCCATCCGCCTCGCCCCCAGCGACCGCGCGTGCTCCTCCGCGCGGGCCAGCAGCCACGACCCGATGCCGCCGCCCTGGGCGTTCGGGCGCACCGCGAACATCCCGAAGTAAGCGGTGCCACGGCCGCGATCGGTCACCGCGGCACAGGCCAGTGGGCCCTCGGCGTCGGGGACCACGAACATCCGGAACGTCGGATCGGCCAGTTCCTCGGCGAGCATCACGGCATCCAGACGTTGCCCGGAGAGCAGATCTGCCTCGGTCGTCCACCCGATCCGGGACGACTCACCCCGGTACGCGGATTCGATCAAAGCGACAAGTTCGGGAATGTCGTCAGCTGTCGCGACCCGTGGATCCGGAAAGCTTGCATTCACGCACAGATCTTGACAGGGCATTGCACTGGGCAGGTTGCCCGCGCGCTGCGGAAGCTCGAAGGTAGCTTGGCGGTCAAAGATCACAAACCAACATTGCGGGGGTTCGGTGGCGTCCTCGACGCGGGCACGACGGCTCACTCGACTGCGTTCCCTCGGCGTGCTGACCGCGGCGACGCTGACGCTGGCTGCCTGCGGGCACGGCGGCACCAAACCTGCCGCCGGCGGCGACTCCGGGGGAAGCGCCGCCGGGGTCCACGAACCGAATGACTGCACGACCGTGCTGGGGGGCCAGACCCCCGAGGCGGTGGCAGCCGGGGTCTCCGCGACGCTGTTCAGCTCGGCACCGGTGGTGGTCATCGCGTCGGTCGAGGACCGGTCGGAGGTCCGGACCGCCGCCGAGAAGGCCCGGCAACTCGGCGTCCCCATGCTGCTCGACGCACCCACGCCGGCCGCCCCGAGCCCGGCCCCCGCGACGGGTCCGGCCGCGCCCACCACCACGACCGCACCAACTGACTCCTCGTCAGGCGCGCCGGGCGGCACCACCGGCCCGACGGCGGCCTCGCGGTCCGAACCGATGCGCGGCCCCCTGAGCACCAACCCGGTGCGGCCGGTCCAGACGCCGAATCCGACGACCGGGTCGTCGTCCTCGTCATCGTCGCTGGAGGAGAAATTCGGTCCGATCATCGACCGGCTGGCCAACGACCCCGCGACGTTCCCGTTGCTGGGCACCCCGGTGATCCCGGCCGGCGGGCCGGTCACCGCCTCGGCCGGCGCTCCGTGCAGCCCCGCGCCGCAGGCGATCTCGGCCACCCCGGCCGCGAACGTCACGCCGCTGGACACGAGCCCGACGCCAGCCGCAGGAGGCTGCGTGTCGCCGACCGGCGGGCCGTGTCAAATCACGCCCTCGGCGGGGTCCGCCACCGGCGGTTCGACGGCGCTGCCCCCGAGCGCCGCACCGTCGGTGAACCCGAACATCCCGTTGTCCGACGAGCCGGCGACCCCGCCGGACAACTCCTGCCTGCTCACCTCGATCAAGCCCGCCCCACCGGGCGACCAGGCCCAGGCCGCTACCCCGAGCGCCACGCCGACCCCCACCGCCTCGGCCAGTTCGTCGAACGCGAAGGCGACGCCGTCGGCGAGCGCTTCGCCCACCGCGACCACCGCGCCGGTCATCGCCCCCGCCGACCGCCCCTGGACAGCCGAGATCAAGCGGCTGAGCCCACAGGTCGTCTATGCGGCCGACCCGACCGTGGCCGCCGACGTGGCCACGGCGCTGCCCGGGGTCAAGGTCATCACCGATCCGGCGAACCTGCCGCACACCTCGGCGCCCAAGGCACTGAGCGGCCTGACCGTGTTCGTGCCGGCCTTCGACACACCCGTCCCGGACAAGACCAGCCCGACCCCAGCGCTGGACCCGAACGACCCGGCGGACTCCGCGAACGTGGGAGCGATCGCCGGCGCGGCCAGCGCACTGGCCGCCGGCGCCCGGGTGATCGCCTTGTCCGTCGACGACCCCCGCGACGGCGCCTGCTCGGTCGAGGCCCTGACCGCGCAGCACCCC
Organism: Sporichthyaceae bacterium; assembly: GCA_036269075.1. Taxonomy (NCBI): domain Bacteria; kingdom Bacillati; phylum Actinomycetota; class Actinomycetes; order Sporichthyales; family Sporichthyaceae; species Sporichthyaceae bacterium. The sequence continues at coordinate 48,272 of DATASX010000030.1, read as the reverse complement.
GACAAGGTCTTGGCCGTGGGCCACGACTTCGGACCGCCGGCGCTGGTCGCCGATCGGGTCGCGACCGCGAGCACCGGCCTGCAGATCCCCGGCGGCGGGGCGATGTTCTTCCCTGGCCGCCGCCTGGTCGCGCTCTACGGCCACATGATGGCGCCGGAACTCGGCGTGCTCGGCGCACAGGACCTGCCCGCCAGCATCGCGCGGGCCAAGCAGGTCGCCGGTCAGTACAACTCGCTGTCCGACGTGCCGGTGGTCCCGACCTTCGAGATCATCACGACCACCGCGGTGGGCAATCCGACCAGCGACGGCACGTACTCAGCGAAGACCCCGATGGATCAGTTGGTCTCCTGGGTCCAGCAGGCCGGCGCCGCCGGGATGTACGTCGTGCTCGACCTGCAGCCTGGCCTGCAGAACGCCCTGACCCAGGCCAAGATGTACGAGCCGCTGCTGAAGCTCCCGTGGGTCGGCCTGGCCGTCGACCCGGAGTGGAAGCTGCAGCCCGGCCAGCACCCGCTCGGCCAGATCGGCAGCATCGAGGCCAGTGAGTTGAACAGCGTCAGCGCCTGGCTGTCGGATCTGACGGCGGCCAACCACCTGCCGCAGAAGCTGTTCGTGATCCACCAGTTCCGCAAGTCGATGATCCTCGACGAGTCGAGCCTGGTCACCACGCACGACAACCTCGCGATGCTGGTCCACATGGACGGGCAGGGCATGCCCTACGACAAGGACGCCACGTGGAAGGTGGTCAAGGACAACCTGCCGCCCGGAGTGCACTGGCTGGGCTGGAAGGACTTCTACGTCAAGGACCACCCGATCCTGTCCCCCACCGAGACCATGACCAAGGTGCCCACCCCGGTGATGATCAGCTACCAGTAACAGCTGGAGCCACCCGCTGGACACACTGTCCGATCGGGGTGGGAAACTGGAATCGGTTCCCCACCCCGGCGGAAGGTTGGCCATGGCGACGATGCGCGCGGTTGTCCTGAAGAGCCCGTACCAGATCGAGGTCGAGGACGTCCCCGCGCCGACCGAACTTTCGCAGGGCGAGATCATGCTGCAGGTCGAGATGACGGCGATCTGCGGCACCGACATCGCGCCCTACGCAGGCAAGCTCGAGCTCGAGGACGACCTGCGCCTCGGCCACGAGTTCCTCGGCACGGTCACCGACGTCGGCCCCGGGGTGAACCTCGTGGAGGCCGGCGACCGCGTCGTCGTCTCGTGCGTCGTCAACTGCGGCCACTGCTACACCTGCCGCCGCGGCCAGCCCGGCAAGTGCATGGGCGTGATGATCTTCGGGATGGGTCTGACCTTCGGCGACCTCGACGGCGGCCAGGCCGAGTATGTCGTGGTCCCGAACGCGGATCTGGTCTGCCGCAAGGTTCCTGACGGCGGCGCCGGGACCGACGAGGACTTCCTGTTCGTCGGCGACATCATGGCGACCGGCTACGAGTCGGTGCGCGTGGCGATGGAACCGGGCGACACGGTGGCAATCGTCGGCGCCGGCCCGGTCGGGCTGTGCGCGGCGATGTCCGCTCAGGCGTTGGGCGCCTCGCAGGTGGTCATCATCGACAAGGTGCCGGCCCGCCTGAAGGAGGCCGAAGCCTACGGCGCGGTGACCGTGAACCCGGACGAGACCGACCCGATCGACGTTGTGCTGGACCTCACCGAGTGGCGCGGCGCGGACGTCGTGGTGGACGCCGCCGGGCACCCGTCGGCGTTGGCGATCGCGATGCGCCTGCCGCGGGCCGGCGGGGCGTTGGCCGTGCCGGCGGTCTACGTCGACGAGACGCTCGAACTGCCCTGGGGCGAGCTGTGGATCAAGGGCATCCGCCTGATCGGCGGAGGGGCCTGCAACATCCCCAAGTACATGGACGAGACCCTCGCGCTGATCTCGGCGGGCAAGCTCAACCCGAGCCGGATCATCTCCCACCGGATGCCGATGTCGCAGGCGGCCGAGGCCTACCGGATGTTCCACGAGCGCGAGGCCACCAAGATCGTGCTCGACCCGACCCGCTGACGGGCCGTGGGGGTCAGCGGGCGACGGAGGCGGGGTAGCTGCGGGCCGTCCCGCCACCGGCGGTGGCCAGGCGGGAGGCGAAGTCCTCGTCGATGCACTCGACCGTGCCCCGGGGTGGGCACAGCACCGACACCGTGATCCCGTCGGCGTTGGCCGCCGCGGCGGCGTCGGCCGCGGCCATTCGCGAGATGGCGGCGCCGTATCCGCGGGCGCGCCGGCGGGGGGTCCCGCACACGGTGGGCTCGGCGTCGGTCACCAGCAGGATCACCCCGGCCCGGGAGCGCGACCCCTCCCGCGCCAGCAGGTCGTGCGCGGCGAAGATCGCGGCCTCCAGATTGGTCGGGTGGGCCGGCTCGTAGTGCCCGGCCGCAGCCAGCAACCGCGCCGGGTCGCGAGTGAAGCCGCACAGGTGCGCGCTGGTCGCGGCGAACACCTGCAGCGCCACCCGGTGCCCGGCCCGCACCACTGCCCCGGTGATCGCGCGGGCCAACGGCGTCACCTCCGCGCCGGCCATGGACGCGGAGATGTCCAGGGCCAGCACCACGTCCAGCGCGACGTCCGGCCGCGGTGGACGCACCCGCAGCGCGTCGCTCGGCCAGGTCGCCGGGTCGGCCGAGGCCGTCGGGTCGCGCAGCGCGGCACGCAGGCTGGCCCGTACCGACAGGTCCCGCGACGGGTCCCCCGGCCGCATCCGGGTCGGCGCGCCCCGTTCCCCGCTCGGCGGCCGAGCCGGGCCCGGCGTCAGACCGTCGGCCAACGGACCACGGCGGGTTGGACGCAGCACGTCGACCAGCAGCGCCGCGATCTCCGGTTCCACGCCAGGCAACCCGGCCCGGTCCCGCGCGGCCCCCGATCCGGCGCCGCCGTCCCCGAGCCGGAACACCGGCCGGGTCTGGACAGGCGCTTGCGCCTCGCGATTCTCCGGCGGCTCGTCGGGCTCGGTGACTGGTCGTGCCACGGCAAGCACCGCATCCCACACGATCAGCACCGCGTCGGCGCCCGGCCGCACCCGCAACCGGTGCGGCAGCGACAGCAACGCCGCCCGCAGCAGGCGGACCAGGTGCTCCTGCGGCGGACCGGCCCCGGCCACCGCACCGACCGCCACGTACAGCTCCGCGGCGGCCAGAACCGCGCGCACGCTGGGACCTGACCTCACGTCAGGATGGGTCCGCAACAATGCGGCCACCTCGGCGAGCTCGACGTCGACGCCGGTCGCGGTCATGCCCGACCGGCACCCAGCCGGGCGTCGAGCCAGGCGTCCGGCCGCCCGACGTCGGGACTGGTGTGGGCCAACGCGATCCGGCCCCGGAAGGCCAACCGCACCGCGGACCGCACCGCGGCAGGCCAGCCCTCGGCCGGACTCAACGCGTGGACGGTGACGGCGAGTTCGTACGCCGCCAGGCTGGCCCGCACACTCGGTGGCGTGCGCACCTCGGCGTCGGCCCGCAGACCGTTGGCGAACTCGACGACCGACTGCGCCACCTCGGCCGGCGCCGGATCCAGGTGAGGCATCGTCAGATCGACGCGGGAACGCAGGATCCGCACCTCGTCGGCCGGAGTTGGGTACTCCAGCCGGACCCGCTCGAAACGGTCGGCCAACGCCTCGGACAACCGTTCCACCCCGACGTACTCGGCCGGGTTCATCGTCGCGACCACGACCGTGTCGACGCCGAACCGGGTGTCGTAGCCGCCGACGGTCATCGCCCGTTCCTCGAGCAACTCCAGCAGCAGGTTCTGCAGACGCTCGGACATCCGGTTCACCTCGTCGAGGAACAGGATGCGCCGATGCGCCCGCAGCAACCGGCCCGGCCGCAGCGCCCGGACGTCGAGCGCACCGAACCGCAACGCGGCCGCCGGATCGAGGTCGCCGACGAGGTCCTCGGGCAGCAGGTCCGGCGAGCCCTGCACCCGCACCAGGCGGTCGAACCCGCCGACCACGCGTTCGGAGAGCGGCTCGCCAAGAGCAGCACGGTGCGCGCACTGCGGGCAGGCCTGTTCGCCGGGCAGGCAGCCGAAGTCGCAGCCCGCCAGCCGGATGGCCGGCAGCGCCCGGGCGATCGCCGAGGCCAGCAGGGTCTTGCCCGACCCGACCGGCCCCTCCAGCAGGAGGTGCCGGCCGGCGTACAGGACGGCGAGCACGTCGCGCTTGACCTGCTCGGGACCGAGCCAGTCGCCCAGCAGGCTCAGGCCCGAACCGGTGATCACCGCGCGCAGATCGGCGCGGATGTCGCCGGCCGCGGCCTCGGTCGTCATGACCGAACAGTACGGGCGCACCCCGAACGGAACCGCCGTGCCCGGACCGGCACGATGATCGCCTACGACATCGGCGCACGCGTCCCGAGGAGCCCGGATGCCGCGGTACCGCTTCAAGTGGGAGTCGATCCCCCAGGACCTGCTGAGCGAGCTGGCCGGCGAGCTCGAGCTGGTCGACGACCCGCTGGTCGGGCTGCGTCGCCGGTACGGGGCCCGGCCGGCGACCCAGTTCGTCCGCGATCTGTGGAGCACGCTGCGCGACGGCTGGCTGAGCCGCGACCCCGACGCCCGCTCCTGGGTGGCGGCCGAGCTGCGCGCGGCCGGGCTCGGCGACGTCTCGATCATCGATGATCTGCGGTACCTGAAGAGCTGCCGCAACGCCGACCAACTGCGCCGGACGGTGCTGGTGGCGTTCCACGATCTCGGCGAGGAATCGCCCGCGGCGGCAGCCGAGACCGCCGTCCCGGAACCGGCCGACCACACCGGCGTGACCCGCCGGGCGGTAGCCGGCTTCGACCTGGACTCGGCGATCGACTCGGCCTGGACCGGCTTCACCGAGCGGCTCGGGGTGCTGGTGGAGTCGCTGGGCCGGCACGACTCGTTCATCATCGGGCTGCCCACCGCGATCGACGCGGCCCAGTTGGAGGGCGTCGCCCCGTACGTGCAGATCCATGGCGTCGGTGCGGACCACATCCGCGGCGAGGTGTCCGGCAATGCCTACCTGGACAAGCGGCTGGCGCTGTCCGAGGCCCGGCAGACCGCCCTGGTCGCGATCGGTTGGACCGCGCCGGCCGAGGACCCGGGTGGGGAGTTCCCGGAGGGCTCGGCGAACTTCGTCGCCGAGGTGCCGCGGTCGGCCTCCGCGCACCTGGTCACGATGACGTTGGCCACGATCCGCGACGTCTTCGACGTCCCGCACCCCTCGTTCCTCGAGCTGCCCGGGTTCGACCGACCGCACCGCGACGAGACGCCGCGCGCGGCGGTCGCCCAGGCCGACCTGCGCGCCGCGGTCGAGGAGACGTTGGCGGCATATTTCGACCACCCGATCGTCCACGACGAGGACGGCGACATCCCCATCCACTCGGGCAGCGCGATGGTGTTCGTCCACGTCTCCCCGGACGTCCCGGTGGTGGAACTGTTCTCGCCGTTGCTGCTCGGCACCGCCGGTGACGCGCTCGCGCTGGAGCGGATCAACCGGGCCAACCGCAGCATCCGCTTCGCGAAGCTGACCTGGACCGGCGGCCGGGTGCTGGCGAGCTACGAACTGTGGTGCGACCCGTTCGTGCCGGAACTGCTGCTGTGGGCCGTCGGGCTGATGATGAACCTGGCCGACGAGATGGACGACCGGCTGCGCCCGGAACTCGGCGGACGCCGCTTCTTCGAGGACGCCGAAGCGCCGTTGCCCCAGATCAGCACCGACGCGGAGTCGATGCACCCGGCGCTGGCGACCATCAACCAACTGGCCCCGAACGGCTCAGGCCTGACCGCGATGGAGACCGCGCGGATCTGCGCCTACGACCGCGACCTGGTGCTCGCGCTGATCGCCGCCTGCGAGGGCGAGGCGATCGGGTGGCGAAAGGGCGCGGGCGAGGCCACCGAGCCCCGGGCACAGGAGGCAGGCAACGCCGAGGCCGCCAACTGGGACGGCATCGCCGACCTGCTGCGAGCCGCGCTGCGGGAGATCGTGCTGGGCTGACGGACCGTCAGCCCGCCACTTCCTGCAGGTCGAGTGCGGCGATCTGCTCCGGGTCGGCCATGGCCTCGATGCCGATGATCCGGCCGTCGCGGACGGTGAAGGCCGGCGCGATGCGGATCTGCCCGCCGATGACGACCACCGCACCGGGCGGGGCGTCGACCCACGCCGCACGGGCGGCCTGCGCACGGCCGTTGTAGAGCGCGGCGACCGCCCGGGCCCCGCGCCAGCACCTGCTGTCCGTCCATGCCCCGACCCTCGCGTCCTCGATGCCGGCACGGGCTCCGGGGAGTTGACGTCGGGACCGCGCCGAATGTGCCGACCCCGCGGGGATTGAGCCGGGGACGTCGCAGGGGAAACATGGGAGCCATGAATCCGGAGGAGATCCTCGCCCGGCAACCCCACGTGCTCACCCGGGCGCAGCAGGAGTTCTATTTCGAGAACGGCTACCTGCTCGTCGAGTCGGTGATCGGTGCCAAGTGGCTGGACCGGCTGCGGGCAGCCACCGACGAGATGGTCGACCGCTCCCGGGCGCTGACCCAGTCCGACGCGATCTTCGACGTCGAGCCGGGGCACACCGCGCAGACACCGCGCCTGCGCCGCCTGACCAGCCCGGTCGATCAACACCCGGAGTTCTGGCGATTTGCGGCCCAGTCCCCGCTGGCCGACGTCATGTCCGACCTGGTCGGGCCCGATGTGAAGTTCCACCACAGCAAGCTCAATTTCAAGTGGGCGCAGGGTGGTACCGAGGTGAAGTGGCACCAGGACATCACGTACTGGCCGCACACGAACTACTCGCCGCTGACCGCCGGGCTGTACCTGTACGACTGCGGGCCCGACCAGGGACCGCTGATGGTGGTCCCCGGGACCCATCTCGGCGACCTGTACTCCCAGTACGACCCGAACGACCAGTGGACCGGCTGCCTGTCCGATGCGGACGTCAAGACCGTTCCGGTCGAGGATGCCGCCCAGCTCACCGGCCCGGCCGGGTCGATCACCATCCACAACTGCCGGGTGGTGCACGGGTCGCGGCCGAACCTGTCCGATGCCGGGCGCCCCCTGCTGCTCAACGTGTACTCGGCCGCCGACGCCTTCCCGTACACCGCCAACCCGCTGCCCAGCCGCTACGCCGGAGCGGTCGTCCGCGGGAAGCCGGCCCGCTGGGCCGCCCACGACCCGCGCCCCTGCATGGTCCCCCCGGACTGGTCGGGCGGCTACACGTCGCTGTTCGCCCTGCAGCAGGGCGAGAACTGGGAGTCGCCACCGGCACCACGTCTCAACATGTGAGACGTCGCCGGAAACCCGTCACATCTGGGTAGGCCCGACCGTCAGCAGAACGGAATGTGCCACCCGAGAACGAGGGGGAACCACCGTGCAGGCTCGCATCAACGCTGTCCCAGCCCTGCTGCCGGACGTGCAGAAGGCAATCGCCACGCTCTACCAGTCGGCCCACAGCGCCGGCGTCCCGGCCGAGGTTCTCGGCCTGGTGCACCTGAGGGTCAGTCAGATCAACGGTTGCAGCGCCTGCGTGGACAGCGGCGCCCGCGGGCTGCGGCGGGCCGGGATGTCCGACGAGCGACTGTTCACCGCGGTCGCCTGGCGTGAGACGGACTACTTCACCGAGGCCGAGCGGGCCGCGCTGGCCCTGGCCGAGTCCGCGACCCGGCTGGCCGACACTCCCGACGCGGTACCGGACGAGATCTGGGACGCGGCCGCAAAGCACTTCAGCGAGCCGGAACTGGCCGCACTGGTGCTGTGGATCGCGACCAGCAACTTCTTCAACCGACTGAACGTGACTACCCGTCAGCCCGCGGGCCAGGACTGGGGCTGACCGGCGCCGCCGGGGTCGGAGCCGCGGTAGCGGTCGGAGCTGAGGTAGCGGTCGGAGCTGAGGTAGCGGTCGGAGCCGCGCTCGGGGTCGGGCCGGCGACCGGTTCCGGCCCCGGCTCGGCCGGCGCCGTCGACGCCGGATCCGGTTCGGACAAGGTCGTGGCCTCCACGCGGTCCTGGTCGACCTTCGACCACGGATAGGCGTTCATCGCGTGCCGCTCCTCGTCGGTGGCCGTCTCGGCATCGTAGAGGCTGGCCCCGATCGCACCGGCGCGGCGGGAGGCGTCGACGAACCGCCAGACCTCCTGCGGCGTCGGCTTTCCCCAGCGCCCGCCCTCCCACTTCATGTCGTAGGCCTGACCCACCGGGTGCACCGGTCGCATCGCGGCCAGTGCGCGGATCGAGTCCACGGCGGTCTCGCCCGGCTCGTGGCAGGACCAGTAGTCCATCGGCGCGAACGCGTCGACGTACCGCGCCTCGGTCTGGTACGGATAGTCCTTCAGCTGACTCGGCGTCGGGCGCATCACGGTGGCCACGACCGGTCGGTTGCCGGCCGCCAGGCGCACGTGGGCCAGGTACAGGGCCACCCGCTCCGCGGAGTTGTACGTGCCTTCGGCGCGGGTCTCGATGTCCGGGCTGAACGCGTCCAGGCGCTCCCCGCCGAACGTGTTGAGCAAGGCCGCGTCGGCTCGCAGCGCGTCGGCGATGGGGTCGGACAGCATCGGGAAGTCCCAGGCCACCACGGCGATCCCGGCGTGGTGTGCGGCCGGCAACAGCTTGTCCAGCAAGGGCCTGCCGTACCAGCCCTGCTTGCTGCCTCCGGTTCGCACCCACAGCTGGCGCAGTCCACCGGCCTTGGCCGCGGCGACCACGGCGGGCACGTCGACCTTCGAGTCCGCCCAGGTCGTCATCCACATCCCCTTGCCGCGGATCGGCGACAGGTCGGGGTGATGCGGTCGGAGCGCGGGCGCCTCGGGCAGCTTCGCGTCCGGGATCTTCGGGCCGTGCGGCTTGTGCGGCTTGTGTGGCCCGCCGTGGTGCTTGTGGTGCGGCAGCGGCGGCGGCGGGCAGGGCTGCGGGTAGGCCGGGTGCGCCGGCAATGCGTACAGCGGTGCCGCGGACCCCTCCGGTGGGTCGGCGGCGCCGTTCGCCTTGCTCACGGCCAGGGCCAGGCCCGGGACGCTCACCGCCAGAACTGTTGCCGCCACGATCGTGGTCCGAACCCGCACCTGTCGGACCATACCCAGCCGGCGCCCGGGAATCCGGGACACACGCCGCAGGGCATGTCTCCCAGTCCCAGGCGGATGCGGACGGGTGGCCACGCCGCCTATCGGGACTGGGAGAGGTGCCCTAAAACCCGCGTGTTCACCCGCAGGTGGTCGAGCAGGATGTCGACGACCTTCGCCACGTTCTCCCACCGGAATCCGGCCGGGTCGTCAGCGTGGTGCAGCAGCTCCTGCTTGGACGAGAAGTGCACGTGGAAAGCGCCCTTGGACAGCCCCGCGCGGGCGCACACGTCGTCGATCGTCGGCGTGCGGAACCCGGTTTCAGCGGCCGGCGCGCGGGCAGCAGAAACGAATTGGCCGCGACGGGCCGCCCGCACGTCAGGGCCGATCTTCGGCACCGCGACCTGCGTCCGCCAGTCCTGAGTAGTACACAGTCCCGCACCGACAATGTACCAAACAAACCGACCAGTCAGTCTTTATGTTGGGAGGCGCCGTGTCCAGCATCACGCTGGCCCGGAGGTCCACTCTCCATCGGTCCCAGGAGCGCTCCGAGGAGGTGTTTGCCGGGATCTCCGGTCGTCACAATCGCGGCATCGGCAAGCCGCTGCTGGTCGTGCTCGGTGTGGCGCTGGGCACGTTCGAGAACAACTACTGGCTGTTCATCATCCAGATGTCGTTCATCATGGGCATCGTCGCGCTGGGGACGCTGATCGTGTCCGGCTACGCCCGCGAGATCACCCTGATGCAGGCCGGCCTGACCGGCACCGCGATCTACCTCTCCGGCTGGGCCTACCGCACCAACACCGACGGCCTGAACTGGCCGTACCCGGTGGCCTGCCTGTTCGGTACGGCGATCGTGGTGGCGATCTCGATCGCGGTCGCGATGGTCTCCGCCCGGCTGACCGCGATCTACGTGATGATCCTGACGCTGGCCGTGCAGTTCACGATCGAGAACTCGGTCTTCACCTCCGGCAAGCTCACCGGCGGCCTGCAGGCGCCGTTCGTGCCACGGCCCAACTTCTACGGGCTGTCCCTGCGCAACGAGCACGGCGAGTACTTCTTCCTGATGGTGCTCTCGATCGTGTGCGTCGTACTGGTGGAACGGTTCCGGCACTCCCGGTACGGCCGGGCGATGCTGCTGGTCGGCACCGACAAGCAGGCCGCCGCCTCGGTCGGCGTGAACCCGTGGAAGTACCGCATCGCCGGGTTCGCCATGGGCGGCCTGTTCGCCGGGATCGGCGGCGCGCTGTGGGCCCCACAACTGGGTGCCCCGCCCGGGGTCGACCAGTTCTTCGCGCTGCAGTCGGTGTTCTTCCTGGCCGTCCCGGTCTTCGCCGGGTTCGACTCGGTGCCCGCCGTGTTCCTCGGCGGAATGTTCTTCATGGCGTTGCCGATGGCACTCGAGCAGTACCGATTCCAGCCCCTGCTGCTCGGTGGCGTGGCCCTGCTGGTCGGCGTCCTGCTCGGGCCACGCGGCGTGAGCGGGGCCCTGGCCGACGGGATCGAGAAGGTCCGGCACGTGTGGGCGAAGGACGGTCCGCGCGGGATGCTCACGCTGGTGTCGCGGCCCCGGCGACCGCGCTGGGCCCAACTGCCGGACCGATCGGCCGCACAGGCCTATCGCACCTTGCGCGCCGAGGACGGCGGTGTGGACTTCTGGTCCCCCGATCGACGCAGCACGGCGAGCAACTGAGGCCGGGAGCAAACTGATGAATTTTGGCATCCGCACCGACGTCGGAGTCATGCCGTTCCTCGCCGGCGTGACCGGGGTGGTGATCATGTTCGGCACCGTGATCGGCCAGTCCGGCAACACCAACTCAGCCGACGACAACTCCATGTCCGGCATGGACATGGGCCCGGGATCCTCCTCGATGTCGTCGATGCCGGGGATGTCCGGCGGTGGCTCGTCCGGCGGGTCCTCGGGCAGTTCGTCGAGCATGCCCGGGATGAACATGCCCGGGATGACCATGAAGGGCAGCGGTCCCGCGGCGCCGTCGACCGGCGGGACCATGAAGATGCCCGACGGGTCGACGATGGCTTCCTCGGCGATGCCGATGAACATGTCCGACCCGAACATGGCCGCCTCGATGCCCGGCGGGTTGCACACCTCCTGCAGCGGCTCGACCTGCACGGTGCTGTTCGCCGGCACCGCCACCGGCACCGCGAAGGTCCTCGGCAGCACCGCCAAGCTCGACAAGGCCTCGGCCAAGCAGCTCGTGCTCACCGTCGGCGGCAAGAAACTGACGCTGACCCCTGGCAAGTCGGTTCGCGCCGGCAAGCTCCAGGTCGAGCTGACCAAGGTCGACGGCAAGACCTACACGGTGAAGTTCAGCCAGGCGCGCTGAACCTTCGTGGCGGATTCACCCGACGGGGCACCTGTGGTCGCGTTGACCGGTCCATCCCGCTTGAGCCGGGATAGGCTCGCGACGGCGAGCGGTTGAACAAGCAGCCGACCCGCCGCCGCCCTCTCACGAGGGCACGGTTCCTGGACAGGTATGCCCAAGAAGCCCAGCGTTCCACAGCAATCGGCCCCCGGCGCGGACGTCAGCGCGCGCTGGCAGTCGCACCTGCAGTCCTGCGGCGAGATGGGCCCGGCGATCGCGGCCCACGACTGGTCCAACAACCCGCTCGGGCCGCTGGCGGGCTGGCCGGCCACGCTGCGCTCGGCCGTCGGCATGTGCGTGTCCTCGAAGTTCCCGATGGTCCTGTGGTGGGGCCCGGAACTCGTCATGCTCTACAACGACGCGTACCGCCAGATCATGGGCGAGAACAAGCACTCCGACGCCCTCGGCGCCCCCGGGCAAGCGGTCTGGCCGGAGATCTGGGAAGTCATCGGGCCGATGCTGCACGGCGTGCTGGCCGGTGAGGGCGCGACCTGGTCGGAGGACCAACCGCAGTTCATCGACCGGCACGGGTTCACCGAGGAGTGCTACTTCACGTTCTCCTACTCCCCGATCACGATGGAGTCCGGGCACGTCGGCGGCGTGCTGTGCGCGCTCACCGAGACCACCGAACAGGTGATCGCGGCACGGCGGCAGGAGACGATCCTGCAACTGTCCGGGGAGATGTCCACGATCTCCGACTCCGAGAGCGTGGTCGACCGGGCCGCGGCGATCCTCGAGGCCAACGTCGCCGACCTGCCCGGGGTGGCGATCCACCGGATGGATGCCTGGCCGCCCCGGGTCACCCGCGGCGGCGGTGTCCGGGTGGTGCTGGAGCCGGCGGACCTGGCCCGGGCGGCGCAGTCCCCCAACGGAGTGCTCATCGAGCAGGCACCCGACGGCACCGCCCCGCACAAGCAGTTGTTCGCGACCGCGGTGTGCGAGCCCGGTGAGACCAAGGGCGTGGCGGTGCTGACCGTCGCGCTGAGCCCGAACCTACCCTTCGACGCGTCCTACCGGGTGTTCATCAACACCGCTTCGGTCCACCTCGCGGCAGCGCTGAGCGGTGCCCGTCGGCTGGAGCACGAGCGGTCCCGGGTCCAGGCGCTGGCCGATCTGGACGAGGCCAAGAGCGCGTTCTTCGCCGACGTGAGCCACGAACTGCGCACCCCGTTGACGTTGATCGGGGCGCCGCTGGCCGACGTCCTCTCCGACGAGGAAACCCCGCTGGCGCCTGCGCACCGCGACCTGATCGGCATCGCGGCCCGCAACACCGAACGCCTCTCGACGCTGGTGCGCGGCATGCTCGACTTCGCCCGCATCGAGGCCGGTCGGCTCACCCCGCAGCCCGCGCCGGTCAACCTCTCGGCGGCCACCGCGGCGCTGGCCGCGAACTTCGCGCCCGCGGTCGACGCGGCCGGCCTGCGCTTCGACGTCGCGATCCCGCAGCTGCCCCGCTCGGCGTTCATCGACATCGAGATGTGGGAACGGGTCGTCCTGAACCTGCTGTCCAACGCGGTGAAGTACACCTTGGCCGGGTCGATCCAGGTGCGGCTGCGCGACACCGGGACCCACGCCGAACTGGTCGTCGCCGACACCGGCGTGGGCATCGACGCCGAGGACCTGCCCCGTCTGTTCGAGCGCTTCTACCGGGCCCGGAACACCGCCGGGCGCTCGCAGGAGGGCTGCGGCATCGGGTTGGCGCTGGTCGGGGAACTGCTCAAGCTGCTCGGCGGCACGGTCGAGGTCGGCTCGGAGCCCGAGGTCGGCTCGGTGTTCACCGTCCGGGTGCCCTACGGGGAGGGCCCGCAGATCCCCATCGAGTCGGTGCTGTCGGACGCCGAATCCGCCGCGCCGTACCTGCAGGAGGCACTGTCGTGGTCCGGGCCCGGCCCGCGCCCGGACCGGCGGGCGCAACGCGACCGTCCCCGGCTACTGATCGCCGAGGACAACGCCGACATGCGCTCCTACCTGCGCAGCCTGCTGGGCACCGAGTTCGACGTGACCCTGGCCAACGACGGTGACGCCGCGCTCAAGGAGGCCCGGCGCTCGCCCCACGACCTGATCCTGGCCGACGTGATGATGCCCGGCACCGACGGCTTCGGGCTGCTGGCGGCGATTCGCGCGGATCCGGACCTGGCCAACATGCCGGTGGTGATGCTCTCCGCGCGGGCCGGCGAGGAGGCCACCGCCGAAGGCCTCGGCGCCGGCGCGGACGACTACGTGGTCAAGCCGTTCTCCGGCCCGGACCTGGTGGCCCGGCTACGGGCGAACCTGGAGCGGGCCCGGGCCCGCTCCCGCGACGCCTCGTGGCGGGCCGCGATGCTCAGCTCCCTGACCGAGGGCGTCGTGATCGCCACCGGGTCCGGCGTCGTGCTGGACATGAACGACGCGTTCGCGCACCTGACCGGCTTCGGCCGCGCCGGCCTGCCCTACGCGCCGCCCTACGCATGGGCGCCGGACGAGGTCGACGTCGAGCACCGTGAGCTGTTCGACCGGACGCTGCGGGAAGCCGTCGCCTCCGGACCGGCCGGGACCTTCGAGCTGCCGATCCGACACAACAACGGCCGGTTGGTGTGGGTGTCCCTGACCGTCTCGACCGTGCCGCACCCGGACAGCGGCGAGGACCTGGTCGTCTGCGCGGTGCGCGACGTCACCCGGGAGCGGAACTTCCGCAACCGGCGCGACGCCGCCTCGCAACTGGCCGCCGAACTGGTCGAGCAGGTCGACCTGGCCGAGCTCCAGGCGGCGGCGGTGACCGGCCTCGGCGAGCTGTTCGAGGGCGAGGCGATCCTGTTCCGCGACGAGCCCGGGGTCACGCCGGACACCTACATCTGCGCCTCGGGCACCCACGCGACCGCCGAGGTTTCGCCGCGGCTGTACGACACGATCTGCGCGGCCCGCCAGGAGACCGAGCCACCGCGGCCGGGGATGCCGGTGCCGGGCCTGCTGGTCTCGGCGACCGCTCCGGAGCAGCCGCACTCGGTGTGGATCGAATTCGCCGCACCGCGCCTGGTCTCCACCGACGAGCGCGCACTGGCGGGCATGCTCGGCGATCTGCTGGCCACCGCGCTGGACCGGGCCTTCCGCGAGAGCGGCCACCTGCACACCGAGGAGCACCTGCGCCGGGCCCTCGACGGCCAGCGCACGGTGGCGCACGCCGTCGGCATCCTCATGGAGCGCCACCGCCTCACCCACCAGACGGCATTCGACCGGCTGCGCAAGACGTCGAACCAGCGCAACATCAAGCTGCGCGAACTGGCCGAGCGCCTGGTCGAGACCGGCCTGGAACCCTGAGCGTCCGGGCCGATCCTCACGACATCTGCGGACGACGTCCGCAGATGTTGCATCAGGCCGAGTCGTCGGGGGGCGGGGTGACCGCGGCGAGCATGCGTTCGATCGAGGCCAGCGGCCCGGCGGCCATCTCCGGGCGGAAGCGGCTCTCGTACACGACCTCGTAGACGGCCTTGTCGAGCACGAAGCTCGCCAGCACCAGCGCGCCGGACGGGCCGCCCTGTGCCGCGTGCCCCGAGGCGAACGAGAGCTGGTTGTGCGCCACCCAGGTCCGCGCCCGCTCGACGGTTACCGGGTCGGCGTCGCCCAACGGGCCGAGCAGGGCGTCGGCCACGTAGTCGAAGGACCGCAGCATCCCGGCCACGTCGCGCAGCGGGCTGCCGAAGGCGCGGCGCTCCTCGATGGGCGTGCCCGGCTCGCCCTCGAAGTCCAGGATCCGCCAACCGGCCGGCACCCGGAGCACCTGGCCCAGGTGCAGGTCACCGTGGATGCGCTGGGTCTGGACCGTCGAACCCTCCGAGGCCATCGCCTCGTAGCGCTCCTCGATGGCCACCACGAACGGGGCCAGCACATTGGCCTCATGCGCGGCGATCGTCAGCCGCTTCGTCAGGCTCGCCGCAATGGAGGTGGCCGAGGCATGGCCGGTGCCCAGCGCCTTGGCCAGGTCGGAGTGGATGGCTGCGACGGCCTCGCCCAACCGGTAGGACTCCATGCCGAAGTCGGCACCGGAGTCGGCCGGCGACTCGCCCGACTCGGCCAGGAACGACCGCAGGCTGGTCAACGCCAGGTCCCAGGCGCCGCTGGCGGAGCTGAGGAACTCGGTCGCGATCGCCAGGGCGGCCGAGTCGCCGGAGCCGTCCGGGTCGTGCCAGGACCCGTCCAGCCAGCCGAGCACTGCCGGGACGTACGGATTCCCGGCCTCCTGCAGGGCACGGGACAACTCCACGTCCGGGCTCAGCCCAGGGGTGAGCCGACGGAAGATCTTCAGCATCACCGCCTCGCCGAACACGATCGAGGTGTTGCTGGCCTCGGCGGGCATCATCCGACTGACCAGGTCGGGCGCCAACCCGGTGACGGCCTGTTCGCCGTGGAACTCCAGACCCGGCAGTCGCCGCGAGCCGCGGACCCCCGCCCAGAAGGCGGCCGCGGCCTCCGGGTCCTGCGTGGCGTCGTAGGCGAGGAGCGGGACGTCATCCGTCGCTTCGCTCCCGATCAGGGCAGCACCGAGTTCGGGCAGCGGTCGGTCGCGATAGACCGCCGGCACCTGGTAGCGCTCCTCGCCGCCGTCCGCGTAACCGACGGTGACCACGTGCACCCGTACCAGTGGTTCCTCGAGCAACGTCCCGATCTCACCCACGCGGACATCGACGATTTGGCGATCCCGGCCGGCGAACCAGCGCTGCTCCGGCAACCAGCGGGCCAGATCGTCTGGATTCATGCGCGCGCCCTACCCGACCCTCGAGGAACTAGGCACGACCGTTGACGTCGGATCGAGCCGGAACCAGTAGAAGCCGTGCCCCGGCGCGGTCAGCGGGTACGGGTCGGTGCCGATCGGCGGGAACGGGACCCCGCCGATCATCTCCACCGGTGTCCATCCGACGAATCGCCGCAGGTCCAGGGAGACCGGCTGGGCGAACCGCGACAGGTTGTTCACGCACAGCACAACGTCGGTGTGGTCGGCGTTCTGGTACTCACGCAGGAACGAGAAGACACTCGGATTGGCCCCTCCGAGGTCGGTGAACGTCCCGCTGCCGAAGGCGGGCGTGGTCTTGCGGACCTCGATCATCCGCTTGATGAAGTGCAGCAACGAGCTGGTCGCGGAGGTCTGCGCCTCGACGTTGGCCACCTGGTAGCCGTAGATCGGGTCCTGGTTCAGCGGCAGCACCATCCGGCCCGGCGTCGCGGTCGAGAAGCCGCCGTTGCGGTCCGAGGTCCACTGCATCGGGGTCCGCACGCCGTCGCGGTCGCCGAGCCAGATGTTGTCGCCCATGCCGATCTCGTCGCCGTAGTAGAGGAACGGTGAACCGGGCAGCGACAACAACAGGGCGGTGAACAGTTCGAGGCGATTGCGGTCGTTGTCCAGCAACGGGGCCAGCCGGCGACGGATGCCGATGTTGGCCTTCATCCGCGGGTCCAGGGCGTACTCGGCCCACATGTAGTCGCGTTCCTCGTCGGTGACCATCTCGAGGGTCAACTCGTCGTGGTTGCGCAGGAAGATGCCCCACTGACAGCCGTCCGGGATCGCGGGCGTGGCCGACAGGATCTCCGAGATCGGGAGGCGGTTCTCCCGGCGCACGGCCATGAAAAGCCGAGGCATCACCGGGAAGTGGAACGCCATGTGGCACTCGTCGCCCTCGCCGAGGTAGTCCACGACGTCGTCCGGCCACTGGTTGGCCTCGCACAGCAGCAAGGTGTCCGGGAAGTTCTTGTCCACCTCGGACCGCACGCGCCGGAGAAACGAGTGCGTGGCGGGCAGGTTCTCGCAGTTGGTGCCCTCGGCGGCGTAGAGGTACGGGACGGCGTCCAGGCGGAAGCCGTCGATGCCCAGGTCCAGCCAGAAGCGCAGTGCCTCCAGCATCGCGTCCTGCACCGCCGGGTTCTCGAAGTTCAGGTCCGGCTGGTGGGAGAAGAAGCGGTGCCAGTAGAACTGGCGGCGCACCGGGTCGAAGGTCCAGTTCGAGGACTCGGTGTCCACGAAGATGATCCGGGCGTCCGGGTAGCCCTTGTCGTCGTCGGCCCACATGTAGAAATCGCCGTAGGGGCCGTCCGGGTCGGTTCGGGAGGCCTGGAACCACGGGTGGGCGTCCGAGGTGTGGTTCATCACCATGTCCACGATCACCCGGATGTCGCGAGCGTGGGCGGCCTGGACGAGGTCCACGAAGTTCTCGATCGTGCCGTATGCGGGCAGGACCTCGGTGTAGCCGCTCACGTCGTACCCGCCGTCGCGCAGCGGCGAGGCGTAGAACGGCGGGAGCCAGAGACAGTCGATTCCCAACCACTGCAGGTAGTCCAGCTGCTGGGTCAGCCCGGGCAGGTCGCCGACCCCGTCACCGTTGCTGTCCTTGAACGAGGAGATCAAGGCCTCGTAGAAGACCGCACTCTTGTACCAGTCCGTCATTCGTCCCCCAGGCAGGGCGCAGCGAGGTTTTGGCCGACTACCCCTGGTAGTCGGCGAGCAAACTGAGCGGGAAAAGTGCAGGGCGCACGTTGCACAGCGTGGTTTCCGTCATCGGCTACCGAACCACAATCCCCCTGAAACCTGGTTTGTGCGATAGTGGCAATGCACGGGTCGTCCGAGCGCAAGGCGGTCGGCGTCCCTTGCTACGGGATCGGTCACACAGCTGGCCATGGATCCCGGTGCGCCGAAGGCAACGACGATGAGGAGTTACTCCAGCACCGACACCGTCGTCACGGGGTCGGGCATCGCCGAGTACACCGACCAGGAACTCTTCCGCGCGATGCGGACCGCCGGGCTCGTCGAGAAGCGTCGGATGCAGGACCTCCTGGTACGCAGGCATTCCGGGCTCGTGCGTTGGTTGGCCGCGCAGTACGCCAACAAGGCCGTCGACGCCGACGAGCTGCGCCAAGTGGGCTACCTGGGCCTGGTGCTCGCGATCCAGCGGTTCGACGTGGACCGCGGCCACGACTTCACCACCTTCGCCCGGCCCACCGTGCAGGGTGAGATCCGGCGGTACTTCCGCGACAAGCGACGCTGGATCCGGCTGCCGCGGCGCCTGCAGGAGGCCAAGGCGACGCTGCGTGAGTCGAACGAGTTGATGACCCACCAACTCGGCCGGGAGCCGACGGTGGAGGAGTTGGCGCTGCACGCCGCGCTGCCCACGGACCTGGTCAGCGAGGCGCTGGCCGCGGACGACACGTTCTCCCCGACCTCGCTGGACGCACCGGTCAACGCCGACGGCGAGGAGTCGTTCACCGTGGCCGACACCATCGGCGTCGAGGACGAGCGCATCAACTTCTTCATCGACTGCGACTCGGTCCGGCCGCTGATCGCCGGGTTGCCGCAGCGTGAGCGGATGATGCTCCACATGCGCTTCTACGAGGACAAGACCCAGACCGAGATCGGCGCCGAGCTCGGCATCTCCCAGATGCACGTCTCGCGCCTACTCAGCCGGACTCTGGACTCGCTGCGCGAGCAGCTCGTCAACGACTGAGGCACCCACCCGGCGCCGGTCATCAGAGCGCCTCCGGCCCCGGTGACCGCGTGAGCACAGCGACCGCGTCCGGGGGCAGCGCCAGCATGCGGCCGACCGAGCGGACCGCCTCGTCGGCGGCCAGGAGTTCGGCGAACGGCGGGGCCAGCACCGCCAACTCGTCGGCGCCCAGGTTCACCAGCACCAGGCACTGCCCGCGGTCGACCCGCAACAACCCGGTGGCCGCGTCGAAGTCGGCGGCCACCGCGGCCTTGCCCGGTCCCAGGTCCGGGTGCGCGCGGCGCAGCGCGATCAGCCGCGTGTACCAGCGCAGCATCTCGGCGTGCTCCGGCGCCTCGGGCTCGGACCAGTCCAGGCAGGAGCGCCGGAAGGTCTTCTCCGCCTGCGGATCGGGCACCTGCGCCGGGTCGCTGCCCCACGTCGAGAACTCCCGACGCCGGCCCTTGCGGATCGAGGCGGCCAGCTTCGCCTCGGAATGGTCGGTGAAGTACAGGAACGGCGTCGCGGCGCCCCACTCCTCGCCCTGGAACAGCATCGGCGTGAACGGCGTGGTCAGCAGCAGCGCGGCGGCGGCGCGGGCCCTGGCCGAGGGGACCAGATGACCGATCCGCTCGCCCAGCGCCCGGTTGCCGACCTGGTCGTGGTTCTGCACGCACACGATGAACTGATGGTCCATCAATTGGCGTGGGCTGCGGCCGTGCACACGACGGCGGAACCTCGAGTAGCGACCGTCGTAGGCCCAGCCGGCCGACAGCGCGGCGGTGAGCAACCTCGGGTCGCCGTAGTCGACGAACCGGCCGCCGGTCTCGCCGGTCAACGCGACGTGCACCCCGTGGTGCCAGTCGTCGGACCAGACCGCGTGCAGGCCGAACCCGCCGGACCACACCGGCAGCGCGAACCGCGGGTCGTTGCGGGCCGACTCGGCGATCAGCGTGCACGGCCGGCCGAGGGCGTCGGAGAGTTCCGCGACCTCCTCGCCGAGTTGCTCCAGCACGTGGCGGGCGCTGTGGTCGTGGATCACGTCGGCGGCGTCCAGCCGCAATGCGTCGACGTGGTACTCGCGGAACCACAGCAGGGCGTTGTCGACGACGTAACGCCGGACCCCGTCGCTGTCCGGGCCGTCGAAGTTGACCGCCGCGCCCCAGCCGGTGCTGTAGCGGTCGGTGAAGTACGGCCCGAACTCGCTCAAGTAGTTCCCGGCCGGCCCGAGGTGGTTGTAGACGACGTCGAGGATCACCGCCAGGCCCGCTCGGTGGCAGGCGTCGACCAGGCGCTTGAACCCGTCCGGACCGCCGTAGGCGTGGCGCGGGGCGTAGAGGTCGACACCGTCGTAGCCCCACCCGCGGGCCCCGGGGAACTCGGCGATCGGCATGACCTCAATCGCGTCGACGCCGAGCGCGACCAGGTGCTCGAGGTGTTCGACGACGCCGTCGAAGGTGCCCGCCGGGGTGAACGTGCCTACGTGCAGTTCGTAGAGCACCGCGCCGGCCAGTTCGAACCCGCGCCAGTCCGCGTCGTTCCACACATGGCTGTGGTGGTCGACGACCGCCGAGGACTCATGGACGCCGTCGGGCTGGCTCTCCGAGCGCGGGTCGGGCCGTGGCGGACCGCCGTTGACGCTGAACGCGTACCGGTCGCCGGCCTGCAGGTGCGGCCCGCCGGCCCACCAACCGCCGACCTGCGGCTCGAGGCCGACCCGCTCCGCGCCCAGGCACAGCTCGACGGTCCGCGCGTAGGGCGCCCAGACGGATCGACCTGCAGGCCTCACCGTTTGTCCCGGGCCAGCACCGCGACCGGGAAATCCTTCAGCAGCCCGGCGATCGAGACCATGCCCCCGTCGTGGCGGGCCTCGCTGAGCACGTCGCGCCAGGCCCCGCGCGGCAATTCCACCCGGGTGTCCCCCAAATCGCCCCCCACCGCGAGAGGCAGTCGGGGCACCACCACGACGAGCTCACCGCGGGTGAACGCGACCACGCGGGCCGCCCCGGCGCCGGTGGCCTGCAGACCCACGTGCACCGGCGCGTCGAAAACCTCCGGGTTCACCCGCCGGTGTTCGAGAAGCCGGCGGATCAGCCACTGCTTGGCGCCGCCGTCCTCCAGATGTTCCAGCGCGGTCGCGGCATCGGCCCCGCGCAGGCTCGCCAGCAACTCGCGTCGCAGGCCGAAGTCGACTTCGCGCCGGTTGTCCGGGTCAACCGTGCTCAGGTCCCAGAGCTCGTCGCCCTGATAGATGTCCGGCACGCCCGGGCAGGTGAGCAGCAACGTGGTCTGCGCCAGCGAGTTGGTCCGGCCGGCTTCGATGATTCCGTTGCCCGCGAGGAAATCGGCCAGGTCGTCGAGGAAGATCTCATCGCCCAGCACGCCGGCGCAGAAGCGCTCCAGTGCCTGCTCGTACGTAGCGTCCGGGCGCACCCAGGAGGTGTGCAGCTTGGCCTCCCGGACCGCCTTGAGCATGAAGTCGTGAACCCGCCCCAATTCGACCGGCCACAGCCCGATCAGCGTCTGGTAGAGCAAATACTCGGTGTCGCGGTCGGGCAGGGCGGCGGAGCGGTGGATGTCGTTGTGCTTGGCCCAGCGCAGCACTGCGGCACCGAACTCGGCCGGGATCTCCGCCAGGGTTGCGATCCGGGCGCGGGCATCCGCGCTGCGCTTGGTGTCGTGGGTCGACAGCGTGAGCATCGTGCGCGGGTGTTCGCGGGCGATTTTCGCGCACCAGGAATGGAATTGGTCCACCGGCCATCCGAAGATCCCCGGGTCGCCGCCGACCTCGTTGAGCGCGATCAACCGCTGGTAGCGGTAGAACGCGGTGTCCTCCACGCCCTTCGCCATGACCGGTGCGCTGATCTGCGCGAAACGCAACGCGAACTCGGTCTCCTCCCCGCCGGAGCGGTCGAGCAGCAGCACCTGGCCGAGGAACTCCAGCAGTTCGGCGTCGATGTCGGGACGGGCAGCCCCGGCCCCGGCCAGCGCGGCGGCAACCACTCGCCGGTCGGCGGCGGTGACGCCGCGGTCCGGCGACACGTAAGTCCGGTACACCGGCATCGCCGTGAGTACCTCGACGATCGCCTCGCGCAACTGGGCCCGGGTGTGGTCGCGATGTCGCCGATGGCGTTCGGACACGCGCCCGAACCGCCCGGCCAGGCCGTCGATCTCACCGGCCAGTTCGGTGTTCATCAGTTGTTGCTTGGCCTGGCGTACCACCGCCGCGTAGGAGATCTCCGGGGCCGACTCGAACGATGTCGAGTCCAGGGCGCGGAACCGGGCGTAGCAGTCATCCATCGCCGCGGCCCGCGCCGGGTCGACCAGCAGGCCGTCTACGGCGGTCACGAAGTCGTAGCCCGAGGTGCCGTCGCAGGGCCAGTCCGGCAGACTCTCACCGGGCGCCAGGATCTTTTCCACGACGGTCCACACCCCGGCGCAGGCCCGGCGCAGTCGGTGCAGGTAGGCCTGCGGGTCGCGGAGTCCGTCAACGTGGTCCACCCGCAGGCCGGTGAGCATCCCGCGGCGCACCAGATCGGCGACCAGGGCGTGGGTGTCGTCAAAGACCGCGTCGTCCTCGACCCGCAGACCGATCAGCGAGTCGATCGTGAAGAACCGGCGGTAGTCCAGCTCCTCGTTGGCAGTCGTCCAGGCGGCCAGCCGGTAGTTCTGTCGGGACAGCAGAGCGTCCAGGGCGTCCGGGTCGGCGTTGAGCCGTTCCACCGCAGCGTCTATGCCGGCGGCCACCTCCGAACGCGTGGCACACAACTCGGCGAGGTGTTCGCGCAGCAGTTCCTTCTCGGTGTGCCGCCGGGTCACGGCCGCCGTGTCGGACAGGCGGGCGTGCGGCAGTTCGGCAAACCGCCCGGCGAGTTCCGCGAGTTCCACGGACCCGATCTGCTCGGCGGCGCCGGTCAACAGCTCCTCGATCGTCCGCGGCGACAACGGAAGTTCGGCGCCGGGCACCCGGACCACGAAACCGCCGCCGACGCGGGCCACCGTGACCGAGCCGGACTCCAACGCGCGCCCGTACTGATCACCGAGGATCGGCATCAGCACCGTGTGCCGGGATTTCTCGAGTTCGCCGTCCCAGTCGATGTCGAAATGGCCGGCATAACGACTGGCCGGACCGTTCTCCAGGACGTCCCACCACCAGGCGTTGTCCGGACTCACCCGTGCCATGTGATTCGGGACGATGTCCAGGACGTGCGACATGCCGGCCGCGGACAGCGCGGCCACAAAGCGCTCGTGGGCGGCGGCACCGCCGAGGTCGGCGCTGATCCGGGAATGATCGACAACGTCGTATCCGTGCTCGCTGCCGGGTGCTGCCTGCAGGTACGGCGAGCAATACGCGTGGCTGACGCCGAGTTCGGCCAGGTACGGCACGATTTCCGCGGCGGCGTCGAAATCGAAACCGGGCCGCAGTTGCAACCGGTAGGTAGCGCGTGGATGCACCAGGCGGAGGTACCCATTCGGCGTGTCAGCAAACTCGACAGTCACACCGGTCACGCAAGCCGCACGGCGAATTCCGAATACTTCTTCACTCACCCGGTGAATGCGGCATGAATCATTGCCTGTCGGAAAGGCTCTCCTGACGTTGGTTCCCAGTCCGCGCGAAGCGGATCGCCACCGCGACCAGGGAGGTCGGCATACTCATGGCCAGGATTTCGGTGATCATCGGTTCGGTTCTCGTTGCGGGCGCGATTTGCGTGCCTGCAACCTCGGCCCTCGCCCACACCCACACCAGCCCCGCGGTCGCCGGTTGCCCGAGCGACGCCCCGCCGCTCCCGCTGCCGCTGCCCGGTGCCGGGGACAGCCCGAGCGCCTCGCCCAAGCCGTCCGAGCCCGGCAACAGCGGTGGTGGCGGCGCGACCGAGCCCGGCAACGGCCCGTCCGGCGGCGGTGCCGCCGTCCCCAGCTCCGCCCACTGCCCGGGGGCGTAGTCCTGGCTGCCCCGGCGGAACTCACGTCGGGGTCGACATCTTGTGCAGCCTGCCGGCCGGCCCTCAGGAAAGCGGAGGGCCGGCTGACTGGCATTGTTTGCACGACGGCTTAACCATTGCGCGCCAGGATCGGCCCGGCGAGCGCACCGGCTGTCGGAGGGGCGCAAGTTGTCCGACATGGCGGTCGCCAGCACCACGACCGACAAGCCCGAACGCGGCTCCCACCCCGCAGCCCACGGCGCCGGCAGCCTTGGCCTGGCACTCGGGGCCCTCGGCGTCGTCTTCGGCGACATCGGCACCAGCCCGCTGTACGCGGCGCAGACCGTCTTCTCCATCGACAACAACTCGGTCAAGCCGGACGAGGCCAACATCCTCGGCGTGGTCTCGGCGATCCTGTGGTCGCTCGTGATCGTGGTGACGATCAAGTACGTGACGATCGTCCTGCGCGCCGACAACGACGGCGAGGGCGGCGTGCTCGCTCTGGCGGCGTTGACGCGGCGTGCCCTCGGCAGCGGTCGGCAGAAGCTCGTCCGGGTCGTGATGGCCCTGGGTGTGCTCGGCGCCGCGCTGCTCTACGGCGACAGCGTCATCACCCCGGCCATCTCGGTGCTGTCCGCGGTGGAGGGCATGAAGAGCTCCGCCCCGGAACTGTCCGACCTGGTGCTGCCGATCGCGGTCGGGATCCTGGTCGTGCTGTTCATGGTGCAGCGCTGGGGCACCGGACAGGTCGGCCAGGTGTTCGGGCCGATCATGCTGCTCTGGTTCGTCGTGATCACGATCCTGGGCGTGCGCGAGATCGCGATGTCACCATCCGTGCTGCGCGCCCTGTCCCCGTCGTACGCGGTGCTGTTCGGCGTACGGCACCCGCACCTGGCATTCATAGCGATGGGCGCTGTGGTGCTGGCGATCACCGGCGCGGAGGCCCTCTACGCGGACATGAGTCACTTCGGGCGCGGGCCGATCCGGCTCAGCTGGTTCGTGGTCTGCCTGCCCGCGTTGACGGCCAACTACCTCGGCCAGGCTGCGCTGCTGCTGCACCACCCCGACGCCGCCGCCGACCCGTTCTACCTGCTGTGCCCGCACCGGTTCCGGCTCCCACTGGTCTTCCTCGCCACGATGGCGACAGTCATCGCCTCGCAGGCGGTGATCTCCGGCGCCTACACGCTGTCGCGCCAGGCCGTGCGGTTGGGTTTCCTGCCACCGCTGAAGGTCCAGCACACCTCGAAGACCGAAGGCGGCCAGATCTACCTGCCCGCGGTCAACAACCTGCTCTGGATCGCGGTGCTGGCGCTGACGGTGGCCTTCGGTTCCTCGGCCAAACTCGCCACCGCCTACGGCCTCGCGGTCACCGGCACACTGCTGTTGACCACCACGCTGTTCGGCATCCTGGCCGCCACCAGCCGCGGTTGGCCGAAGTGGAAGCTGATCTGCGGCGGGATCCTGTTCGGCGGCCTGGAAATCATCTTCTTCGGCGCCAACCTGACCAAGGTCGCGCACGGCGGCTGGGTGCCGCTGGTGATCGCCGGGTCGATGATCGTGGTGATGACGACCTGGCAGCGCGGCCGGGCGATCATCACCTCGCGCCGCCGCGACCTGGAGGGCGACCTCGAGGAGTTCCTCGACGAGGTTCGCCGCGACCGACCGTTCCGCGTCGGCGGCACCGCGGTGTTCCTGCACCCCAGCCGAAAGACCGCGCCGTTGGCCCTGCGCGCCAACCTCGAATTCAACAGCGTGCTGCACCAGAAGGTGTTGATCGTCGAGGCCGTCAACGAGGACATCCCGCACGTCCCGACCGCCGAGCGCTGCTCCGCCGAGCAGATCGGCCGTGGCGACACGGGGATCTGGTACGTACGCGTGCGGTTCGGTTTCCAGGACTCCCAGGACGTCCCCCGGGCACTGGCGTTGGCGAAGAGTCCGGACGACCGCACGCTGATCCGCTCGGACAACCCGCTCTACTACGTCTCCCGCATCAACATCCAACGCGGCCGACGGCGCGGGTTGCCCACCTGGCGCAAGCGACTGTTCATCGCCCTGGCCCACAACGCCGCCGATCCGGCCATCCAGTTCAAACTGCCGGTCGAACGGACGATCGGGATGAGCACCCAACTCGAGCTGTGATTGCAGGCGACGGACGCGGGGTAGGCAGAGATCCCGGCCGTCGCTGACGCCGGTCCGAATCGAGCGCGTGCCCGGCCCCCACCGGCACGCCCGGCCGCGCGGGAGGTGCCTCCATGATCTGGACGATCCTCATCGTCCTGCTGCTTGTGATCCTGGCGACGCTGGTGGTCGCGATGCAGCGGCGCCGGCGCCGCGGTGGGGTGGTCGGGATCGGGCGTAACGGATGAGCATTCTGTTGCGGGCCGGGGAACTGACGGGCCGTCCGGTCGTGACCCTGGGCGGCGAACGCATCGCCGAGGTCAAGGACGTCGTGTTCGACCGCGGCGCGGGTTCGGTCGCCGGGTTCACGTTGAACAACCACGGGCTGTTCAGCCGGTCCCGCAAGGACGCGTTGCCCTGGTCCGGAGTGCACGGGCTGGGTTCGGACGCGGTGATGATCCGCGTGGAGGAGGTCCTGGTCCCGGTCGACGAGGTCGCGCCCAAGGCAGAGCGGCGCAACGGCGACGTGCTGTCCGGGGCAGTGCTCACCGAGACCGGCCAGGAGATCGGCACCGTGACCGATGTGATTCTCCAGGTCGGACCCGGCCCCACGAGCGACTCGAGCGAGTCGGGAACGAGCGAGCGAGAATTTATGACGGCTGAGGTCGTCGGCTACGAGATCGAGGCTGGGCAACAGATGCGCAGCCCCGGGCGGAGGGTGTACGTCCCGGTTCCCGCTACCCGCGCGGTCTCCGGCGAGCGCCTCGTGGTGCCCGCTACGGTGACCGATTTCGTGGCCGACGACCTCGCCGGTTTCGGCGCCGCCGTCGACGCTTTCCGGGCCCGGCTGGCATCCGACGGCGGGGCTTGAGATGCGCTTCAGCGAATGCTCACTGCACGACGTGGTGGCGACCGGTTCGGCGGACACGGTCGGCCGCGTCGAGGGTTTCGTGGTCCGACCCGCGCCACCCCGCGTGGTCGCGCTGCGGCTTGGTCGCACGCCGGGCAAGGCCACGCTGCTGGACTGGAGGCAACTGATCGCGTTCGGCCCGGACGCGGTGACGGTTGCCTCGGTCGAGGTCTTGCACATCGCACGCGACGAGGCCGAGCGGCACGTCGCCGACAGCGAGTTGGACCTGATCGGCAAACCCGCGCTGAGCGAGGCAGGCGACGGTCTGGGCACTGTCATGGATGTCGAGTTCGACCCCGGCAGTGGCGCCATCCTCAATGTTCTGACTGACCGTCAGAACCTGCCGGGCGACCGACTGATCGGGCTGGGTGGGTACGCCGCGGTCTTCGCGGCGCCCTGAGGGAACCGGCCCAGACACAGGTATTCAGCTGACGTGGAGGGAATGAGATGCGTACCAAGGCCCTGCAGGATCTGGCGGACCGGATGCCGGAGGTCGCGGCGACCGGACTGGAACAGGTGCGGCGCGGCGGCCGGATCGTGGCCGAGCGGGCACCGGTAGCGGTCGGTGAGGGCGTCAACCGGTTGACCGACCTGGCCGACCGGGCCGGTGTCCCGGTCCCCGCACGGCTGGAGGCGCTGGGTCGTAGGCAGAGCCGTTCGATGCTCTCCGCGCGCCGCGGACTGCCGGCGATCGTCGCGGCCATCGTGGTTCTCGCGTTGGTGAAGGTGGTGCGGACCCGGCGGGCCGGCGCCGCCGCAGCCAAGGACGAGCCCACGCAGGCCGCCGCCGAGGACCGGAACTCGATGCCGCCGTACACGCGCGTCGCCGGGCCGCGGGCGGGCGAGCCGAGCGACGCGCCCGCGCCGGGGTCCCGGGGCCACTGAGTCCGCGAGGTGTGTCGGTCCGCCCAGGCCGGGTAGCCCGGGGAGAGAGGCCGGACGACGAGTCGGTCTCCACCCGATGAGGGAGGGCAACATGGGAGTTTTCGACGACGCCAAGCACAAGGCCGAGGAGATGGCCGGCAAGGTCAAGGAGAAGGCCGGCGAGATCACCGGCGACGACAAGCGTCAGACAGAAGGCCAGGCCGACCAGAGCAAGGGGAATCTGAAGCAGGCCGGCGACAAGGCCAAGGACGCAATGGAAGACGCGAAGGACGGGATGAAGCACTGAGTTCGTCCCACGCGCGAAGACCCGTGCCGTAGGCACGCGGTCCCCGTAGGACCAGGCAGGCGGCGGCCGGCTCCCCCACTCGGCCGCCGCCTGTCGCCTGCCCGCAGGGAGGTTGGCCTTGAGCACGCCGCTGGAGGACTACGCGCTACTTGGCGACCTGCACACCGCCGCGTTGGTCTCCCGGGGCGGATCCGTCGACTGGTTGTGCGCACCTCGATTCGACTCGGGCGCCTGCTTCGCCGCGTTGCTCGACGAACCCGAGGCCGGTCACTGGCGGATCGCCCCGGCCGACGTCGAGCAGTGCAGCAGCCGTCGCTACCGTCCCGACACCCTCGTGCTGGAGACGGATTTCGAGACCCCGGACGGGACCGTACGGCTGATCGACTTCATGCCGGTCCGCGACGACGGGGCCGATCTGGTGCGGATCGTCGAGGGGCGCTCCGGCCGCGTCCCCATGCGGATGTCGCTGCAACTGCGGTTCGACTACGGCAGCATCGTCCCGTGGGTCCGGCAGAAGGACGGCGCGCTGGTGGCGACCGCCGGGCCCGACTCGACCTGGCTGCGTACCGACGTCGAGATGCAGGGCGAGGGCATGAGTACCGTCGCCGAGTTCGAGATCTCGGCCGGACAACGGATCCCGTTCGTTCTGACGCACCGTCAGTCCCACCATGCAGCACCCAAGCGCCTCGACGCCGAGCAGGCGTTGACGCAGACCGAGCACTTCTGGCGCAGCTGGATCGCGCAGTGCGGGCCGAAGGGTCGCTACGACGAGGCTGTCCGCCGCTCGCTGATCACATTGAAGGCGTTGACGTACCACCCGACCGGCGCGATCGTTGCCGCGCCGACCACCTCGCTGCCCGAGGAACTCGGTGGCGAACGCAACTGGGACTACCGGTACTGCTGGCTGCGCGACGCGTCGCTGACCCTGTCCACGCTGATCTCGGCCGGCTTCCACGCCGAGGCCAAGGCCTGGCGCGAGTGGCTGCTGCGCGCGGTCGCCGGCGACCCCGCCGACCTGCAGATCCTCTACAGCATCGACGGGACCCGGCGCATCCCCGAGTTCAGCCTGGACTGGCTGCGCGGCTACGAGAAGTCGGTGCCGGTCCGGATCGGAAACGCCGCCCACGAGCAGTTCCAGCTCGACGTCTGGGGTGAGGTGCTCGACGGACTGCACCTGGCCCGGGAGGCCGAGCTGGCCGCCGAGTCCGACGCGTGGTCACTGCAGCTGAAACTCCTCGAGTACCTCGAGGGCAACTGGCAGCGCGAGGACGCCGGCCTGTGGGAGGTCCGCGGGACCGCCCGGCCGTTCGTCTACTCCAAGGCGATGGCCTGGGCCGGGATGGACCGTGCGATCACCGCGGTCGAGCGATTCGGCCTGGACGGCCCGGTCGAGCGCTGGCGAGCCGTGGCCGCGCAGATCAAGGACGAGGTGTGCACCCGGGGCTTCGACCCGGCGCGCAACACGTTCACGCAGTTCTACGGCTCCACCGGGCTGGACGCGTCGCTGCTGCTGCTCCCCCGGATCGGCTTCCTGCCATGGGACGACCCCCGGGTGGTCGGCACCGTCGAAGCGGTGCAGCGGGAGTTGGCCGAGGGCGGGTTCGTGCGCCGCTACGACCCCAGCGCCGACGGCGGCGTCGACGGCCTGCCCGGCTCCGAGGGCACGTTCCTGATCTGCTCGTTCTGGCTGGTCGACGCCTTGGCCGGCATCGGCCGGGTGGCCGAGGCCCGCGAACTGTTCGAACGCCTGCTCGCGCTGCGAAACGACGTCGGACTGCTGGCCGAGGAGTACGACGTGGCAGCCGAGCGGTTGATCGGGAACTTCCCGCAGGCCTTCAGCCACCTCGGCCTGGTCAGCGCGGCGCAGCGACTGGAGTCCGCGCACCAACCCTGAGTTTCTCCTGGCCCGGAGGTTTGGGCCGCAGCGCTACCGGGAAGTAGCGATCGGTCCCCCAGCCCAGGAGGCTTGCGATAACCCGCCCGCTTGGCCCCGAACCGATCGAGACCTGGCCAGGCCGGCCATATCCGCTGGGCGCGACCTACGACGGCGCCGGGACCAACTTCTCACTGTTCTCCCAGGCCGCGCAGGCCGTCGAGCTGTGCCTGTTCGACTCGGGCACCGAACACCGGGTCCGCCTCGAAGAACTCGACGCGCACTGCTGGCACGCCTATCTGCCCGGCATCGGGGCCGGCCAGCGCTACGGCTACCGCGTTCACGGCCCGTGGGACCCGGCCACCGGCAACCGCTGCAACCCGAACAAGTTGCTGATGGACCCCTACGCCAAGGCGATCGACGGCGAGATCGACTGGGACCAGTCCTGCTTCAGCTACAACTTCGGCGACGAGGACTCCCGCAACGACGCCGACAGCGCACCGCACGTCCCCCGCGCGGTGGTGCACAACCCCTACTTCGACTGGCACAACGAGAGCCGCCCGGACATCCCGCTGCACCACTCGGTGATCTACGAGGTCCACGTCAAGGGCTTCACCGCCCGGCACCCCGACGTACCCAAGGAGCAGCGCGGCACCTACGCCGGTTTGGCCCATCCCGCGGTCGTCGACCACCTGACCCGGCTGGGCGTCACCGCGGTGGAACTGCTCCCGGTGCACCAGTTCGTGCACGACTCCCACCTGATCGAGCGCGGCCTGCGCAACTACTGGGGCTACAACACGATTGGCTTCCTGGCCCCGCACAACGGCTACTCGGCCTCCGGGACCGACGGCGAACAGGTCTCGGAGTTCAAGTCGATGGTCCGCACCCTGCACGACGCGGGAATCGAGGTGATCCTCGACGTGGTCTACAACCACACAGCCGAGGGCAACCACCTCGGCCCGACCCTGTCGTTCAAGGGGATCGACAACAGTGCGTACTACCGCCTGGTCAACGAGGATCAGCGGTACTACTACGACACCACGGGCACCGGGAACAGCCTGAACGTAAGCAATCCGCACACCCTGCAACTGATCATGGACTCGTTGCGCTACTGGGTGACCGAGATGCATGTCGACGGCTTCCGCTTCGATCTCGCCTCGGCCCTGGCCCGGCAGTTCCACGAGGTGGACCGGCTGTCCGCGTTCTTCGACCTGGTCCAGCAGGACCCGGTCGTCTCGCAGGTGAAGCTGATCGCGGAGCCGTGGGACCTCGGGGAGGGCGGCTACCAGGTCGGCAACTTCCCGCCGGTCTGGTCGGAGTGGAACGGCCGCTACCGCGACACCGTCCGCGACTTCTGGCGCGGGGAGTTCCACACCGTCGGGGAGTTCGCGACCCGGTTGACCGGCAGCAGCGACCTCTACGCCGACGACTCCCGACGCCCGGTGGCCAGCGTCAACTTCGTCACCGCGCACGACGGCTTCACGTTGCACGACCTGGTCTCCTACAACGAGAAGCACAACGAGGCCAACGGTGAGGGCAACGCCGACGGCGAGAGCCACAACCGGTCGTGGAACTGCGGGGTCGAGGGCGAGACCGACGACCCGGCCGTGGCGGCCCTGCGGCAGCGTCAGCAACGCAACTTCCTGACCACCCTGCTGCTCTCACAGGGCGTGCCGATGCTGCTCGGCGGGGACGAGGCCGGGCGCACCCAGTACGGCAACAACAACGCCTACTGCCAGGACAACGAGACGTCCTGGTTCGACTGGGACAACTTCGACTCCGACCTGGTCACATTCACCGCGGACCTGATCGCGCTGCGCCGCGAGCACACGGTGCTGCGTCGCAAGCGGTGGTTCTCCGGCCGGCCGATCCGCGGCACGGTCGACCTCGGCTGGTGCCGCCCGGACGGCGCCGAGATGACCGACGAGGACTGGGACACCGCGCACGCCCGGTGCATCGGGCTGTTCCTCAACGGCGAGGCGATCACCGGCAAGGACCCCCGCGGCCATCGAATCGTCGACGACTCGTTCCTGCTGCTGTTCAACGCCTCCGACGTCGACCTGAACTGGCGGCTGCCGACCCAGTGGGGTCAGGCGTGGGAGGTCGTGCTGGACACCGCCGAACTGCCCGCCGGTACCGCGACGAGCCCGGGCCGGACCCGTGGCCCGCACCGCGCGGCGGTGGTCAGGACCCGCCGCCGGGTGCGTGCCCGCTCGGCGCAGGTCCTGCGCCGCCGGTGACCGGCGAAGTCGGGGTGGCACTCGGCGTGGGCGCCAGGTGGAAGTGCAGGTGAGCGGCCGAGGCCGCGGCACCGAGCGGGGTGAAGCCGTCGTAGTGGCCGGCGGAGGGGGCCCGGACCATCACCCACAACGTGAACAGCCCGACGAAGGCGGCCGCGAGCGCCAACGTCGAGAGGCGTATTCGCTGCAGTCCGCCGGGTAGCGGCCGCCTCACGAGGTGCGCCCGGCCCCCGCCTTGACCGATGCTCGCGACGGGGTGGCGCCCATGCCGTCGCCGGCCCGCAGCGCGATCAAGATGCGGGCCCGCAGTTGCCGGCTGACATCGCCCTTCGCGGCGGGCAACGTCCGGGCCACGATCCGGACGCTCATCTGATCGGCCGTCAGACTCTCGATCCCCATGACCACCGGTTCGTCGAGCAGCAGCCGGGACAGGGTCGTGTCGTGGTAGGCGTCCGAGCAGGCCGCCCGCAGCACCCGACCGGCCTCGTCCACGTCGATGTTCGCCGGCAGCGGGATGTCGATCGTCGCCCGCGCCCAGTCCCGCGACAGGTTGGTCACCTGCACGATCTGGCCGTTCGGGATGATGATGACCTCCCCGTCGGAGGACCGCATCCGGGTGATCCGCAGGGAGATGTCCTCGACGGTGCCGGTGACCCCGCTCTCCGAGCCGAGCGCGGCGACCCGCACGACGTCGCCGTAGCCGTACTGCCGTTCGGCGATGATGAAGAACCCGGCCAGCAGGTCCTGGACGATCCGCTGGGCACCGAAGCCCAGCGCCACACCGAGTACCGCCGCGGGGGCGACCAGGCCGGTGATCGAGAAGCCGAACAGCGCGACCACGCGGACCGCGGCGACGCTGACGATCAGGACATTGGTCAGCCAGATCAGGACCTGCGCCACCGAGTGCCGGTGCTTGCCCTGCTCCGTTCGGGTGTAGGCGTCGGCGGACACCGAGGCCCGGTCGATGCGCGAGGTCACCGTGCGGCCCGCCGCGCCGACGGCGCGGGACAGCAGCACGACGCCGATGACGATCAGCAGGGCCTGCAGGCCCTGGTCGCGCGCCCAGTCGAGCAGGTCGTTGATCCCGTTCATCCCGCCCCCGCCGCCGCACGGTCGGTGAGTGCTCGCATCGAACCTCGGCTACCCGCACAGCGAGGCACAAACCCGCACGAGACACAGTTCACCTGACACCACGTCAGATGACTCATCGCACCGCCGATCCAGGTCTGACGGTCCGTCAGGATGGTTTGCCGACCGCGACGCACCGGCCGCGGCGGAGCGTTCATCGCGGTCGACATCCCGGTTGACCGCGGTGGTCTGCGGCGTGACAGCGCACGCGGGTAGCGGTGGCGCTTGAGCACCACGTTCGCCGACGCGCCGGGCAGCACTTCGCGCAACGACACGGCACGGTTGGTCAGCAACCGCAAGGCCACGAGGAACAGTCCCACGGCGGCGAGGACGGCCAGCGCCACCCCCGACGTCCGACCGAACCAGCCGAGGTCGACCGCGCTGTCCCGGCCCACCACCAGACCGCTGAGCAGAGTTGCGGCGAGGAGGCCGCCCCCGATTGACATCCATCCCGCCGGGATTACCCGGCCCGCTACGCGTGATGCGCGCCGGCCGGGGGTCTGCGGCGGTGCCGGTCGGATCAGTGCTTGCGGTGCGGGGCCTTGGGGGCGTGGGGCAGCTTCGGGCCCTTCGCCCCGTGCGGAGCCTTCGGCGCGGCCGGGTGGGCTCCCGCCGAGGCCTGGGCGCACTGCTGACCGACCGTGTAGTCGCGCGCCGGCCCGGCCGCGTCGTCGGTCTCCGGCAGGGTCAGGACACCGGCGGCGCTGATCGCCTGACCGGTCTGGACCACCGGGTAGCGCAGGCGGTCGCCCGGCTTCGGGTTGCCGATCGAGGACAGCAGCATCGAGATGACCAGCGTGTTCTCGGTGTACGTCGCGCTGGCGGCCTTCTTGTCCGGCTGCGCCATCGGGTCGTCCTTCAGCGCTGACACGGTGGCGGCGCTGCCCGTGCCGTCGTTCTGCACGGCGGCCTCGTAGGTGGTCCCGTCGTATAGCCAGGCCACCTTCACGAAACTGCCCTGGTACTCCACCGCGTACTTCGGCGACAGGTGCGGGCCGTGCACGGTGATCAGCAGCGACTGGTCGTCCGGCGACAGCGACATCGCGGCATCGGTGATGTCCAGCGAGTCGTTCTTCTCCCCGAGTGTCGTCGGGTCGACGTTGTCGGCCGGCGAGGTGCCGAACGGCAGGCAGCCGTCGGGGTTGCCGGCCAGGCTTCCGGTGGGCAGGTCGGCCACGTGGGCCGCCGGCGCCTTGTGGACCGGGGTGGTCGAGCCGGACAAGTCGGCGGTCAGCTTGGCGACGTCGGGGACGCCGTAGCCGGTGTTGTAGTCCCAACCTGGGCCGGGGAAGTTGAGGCCGTTGCCGCCCTGCTCACCCTCGGTGATGTCGTGGATGTCGGCGGTCCGTTTGCTCGCTTCCATCTTGTAGAACGCCGGTGCGGCCGGGCCCAGCGGCTTGGCCGAGGCCGCGACGACCCGGGCCCACATGCCCATCATCAGCGGGCTGGACAGGCTGGTGCCGCCGACGGCCGCCGGCTCGTTGTAGTTGACGATCTTCAGCCCCTGGCTGCCGTTGCCGGACAGGGCGGCGATGTCCGGGATGCCGCGGCAGATCGTGCCCGGCGGCAGTGCCGTGCCGTCCGGCTTCATCAGCAGGCACGGGTGGTTGACGTTCTTCTCGCTCTTCTGGAACTCCGGCTCCGGGATGAACAGCGCCGAACCGCCGCCGCCGTAGGCCCACGCCTGCTCGTCGGCTCGCGAGCCGTCCTTGCCCTGGGTCAGCACGGTGCCGCCGACCGCCGTCGCCCAACCGCTGCCGGCCGGGTAGTCCGCGGCCGGCACCACCTGGTTCAGCAAACCGTTGCCACCGCCGACCACCGGCAGCGCGGCGATCACGCAGGAACTGCCGTTGTCACCGGAGGACGAGAACAGCGTGCGGCCCTCACCGAAGGCCTGCATCAGCGACTTCTCGACCGAGTCCTCGGACTGGTTGGACAGGCCCAGCCCCAACGCACCCTTGCCCAGCTCGGTGGTGAACGGGAACTCCTCGCACTCCCCGAAGCTGGCGTTCATCATCTGCGGGCCGTTCGGGTCGTTGGCCCAGTACGAGACCATCCCGATCAGGTCGGCGTCGGCCAGCGACTTCGCCGTGTACAGGTCGAGCTCGGAGACGCCCGGCGCCATGCCGGTGGAGGCCTGGGAGTCGAGCATCCACTCGCCGCCGCCGTCGTTGGTGCCGAACTCGTCGTCACGCCCGGGCTCCGTACGCACGACCCGGACCGGGACCTTCGGCAGGCCCTCCTGCTGCTCGAACAAGCGCAGACTGCCCACGACCGGCTCGGTGTTGCCGGCCATGAAGACGCCCATCTTCACGCCCTGGCCGGTGTCGGACTCCGGGGCGTCGTAGGTCTTCCACAGCGACTTCACGTCGATGACGCCGGAGAAAGTGCCGATCGCCGGATGCACGACCTTGGGTTTGGCGGCCGCGAAACGGGCCAGGTCGTTGAGACCGACGACGCCGGCGATCGGCAGCCCGCCGGGCACCAGCGGGGCGAGGTCATTGGCCACGAACTCCGCGCCGCCGACCCGGTAGCTGTTCAGGCTGACCCCGAACAGGTGGTCGATCTGCGAGACCGTACCGGAGGCCGTGACCAGGTCGCCCAGCGGCGAGACGTAGCCCAGGTCGAGCCCGCCGCCGCGCAGCCAGGACCCGGTCGCCGTGCGCACCGTTGCCGGCAGCGCGAACCGGGCGGCGTACTGAGCCGGGGTCAGGAACCGGTGGTACAGCGGCGATCTCGGGTCGACGACGCTGTTGGAGAACGAGCGCTCCGCGGCCTCGTTCGGGTCGGACAGGACGACCGAGACCGTCATCCGCTTGTCGCTCGCGGCTGGGCCGACCGGGTTGGCCAGCAGGCTCGCGGGCAGCACGTCGGTGGTGCGCCGGGCCGGGGCGGCGTGGACCGTGGATTCGGGCGGCAGCACGAAAACGGCGGTTGCGATCGCGACCGCCCCCGCGAGCACCGAACCCAGCGACCGCACACGAGCTCTACGCCGCACTGACGCCTCCGATTTCCATTGCTCCAGGTTGAGCACCGCACCGACAGGCGCCGCGTCCCCCACTGCTAACAGGCCCATATTCGGCACAACCCCGCAACCGGGTTGTAGCAGGGCACGACGGGCTATGGGGAAAACATCGACCATTGGTGGCAGTACCGCCCGATCCGGACACGCCCTTCGCCCCGCGCCCCGGGCCGCGGTCGGCCTCAAGGACCTCCCGGACACGCCCGCCGCAGCAACACCTGAGGCCGTCCGGGTTCTTTTCTCAGACTTCTGCTGAGTCGATCGAAAGCGCCGGCCCGACGGCGCGAGCCGTGTACGGCATCGCCACACAAGGTCTTGACCTGCAGAAATGTGATTCGTAGGCCGCACTGCGGCGGTTCCCCTACCGATCAGTCACGCCCGATCGGGGGCGTGTACCCCCTGTCACATAGTTGCTCCTCAGCGTTTTCTCAGGACATTCTTATCCCACAACGTCCGGCGCACCACTTGTCCGGATTTGTGGTGAAACCCCGAACCAGCGACCAGCCGATGAGGCTCGGCCCGGTCGCGACCGCTTCGGACATCGGAATCCCCGGGCTGGATCGCCCGGGCCAATTAAGGAGTAACTGGGTGAGACGCTGGAACAGCCGCGTCGTCAAGGTCGCCCCCGTGGTGGCTTCTGCCGCGCTCGTGCTTGCTGCCTGTGGCAGCAACAGTGGTACCTCCTCCTCGGTCGCGCAGGCTCCGGCCGCTCCGGCCGCCGCCGCTGCCGACACCGCGGCCGCCCCGGCCCCGGCTGCGGCCCCGGCCCAGGCTGCGGCTCCCGCCGCGAGCACCACCGAGAAGGCCCCGGCCGCCAAGGCCGAGACCAGCACCAAGACCGCCGCTTCGACCAAGTCGACCGCGACGAAGAGCACCACCAAGTCGACCGCTGCCAAGCCCGCTGCCGTCCCGGCTTCGGGTGGCACCGCCACCGGCGCGCTGGACACCGTCAAGGCCGACACCTCGGCCGATCAGCAGAAGGTGTACGACCAGAAGAACGGCGCCACCGACATCGGTGTCACCAAGGACGCCATCAAGCTCGGCACGATCAACATGCACGGCATGGCGCTGGGCAACGTGCTGGTGACCCCGCAGGTCCACGGCGACCTCGCGGCCATGCAGGCCATCAACGACCGGGGCGGCATCCTGGGCCGTCGTCTCGAGATGACAGACTGCGACGACGGCCCGGGCGAGGTTGCCCGTGCCAAGGCCTGCATCAAGAAGCTGGCCGGTCAGGACCAGGTCTTCGCACTGGTCACCGGCGTGGACTGGGCCACGGCCTCGATCCACGACGACCTCAAGCAGTACCACCTGCCCTACGTCGGTGCCTGGGCCTACTCCCAGACCGAGTGGCAGGACCCGTTCATGTTCCCGAGCCACATGTCGATGATCCACGAGGCCATGGCCGGCGCCCACTGGGCCGCCAACGTCATCAAGCCCAAGACCTACGGCATGGTCTGCCTGACCAGCCCGGAGATGCAGCTGGCCTGCAACGAGGTCGCCAAGGTCATGGACGCCTCGGGCTCGAAGCTGGTCAAGCGCGCCGACGTCTCCATCTCGGAGACCTCGATGTCCGCGTACGTGCTGGCGATGCGCGCGGCGGCGCCGGAGCACATCATCCACTACGTGATCAACCCGGCCACGATGGCGAAGTTCATGGTCGAGTCGGCCCAGCAGGGCTACTACCCGCCGAAGGGCATCTCGGGCAACCACCTCGCCGCTGAGGTGCTGGGCTCGATCTTCGGCCAGTGGCCGGTTGGTCGCTACTGGACCAACACCACCTACAAGCTGTGGGGCCCGGAGTTCATGGCCACCATGAACAAGTACGCCCGCTTCAACAAGGGCACGAACCACCACATCGTGCAGGCCGGCTACGCGGGCATCAACATCTTCGCGCAGGCTGCCAAGGCCACCGGTCCGAACCTGACCCGTGACCGCATGATGGCGACCCTGGACAACGGCACCGTCTGGAAGTCGGACGCGTCCCTCGACCAGCGCTTCAGCTACGTCCAGTCCGAGCGCACCGGCAACAATTGGGACCACAACATGGGCCAGGGCCGCGAGTTCATCTACAAGTACACCAGCACCAACACCGTCTCGAACCCCGACGGTTCCCCGAACGGCTTCGCGCCGGACCCCGACCAGTTCATCATCTATACCTGGAAGTAAGCCGAGCGGAACGACGCCGCCCCACCAACGAGCGGACGGCGCGTCGACCGGAGCCGAAGGTGCCGAGAGAGCGAGCTTGCGAGCCCTCTCGAGCACCGGAGGCGAAGGGAGACGAGCCACCGCCGCGAGGAACGAGCGGCGTCCGCTCCCGAGGCGCCTGAACAGGTTTGAGCGCGAAGCGCGATACACCTGGAAGTAAGCCTTCCAAGCACGATCTGAACATCTGAACCAAGCAGCGCCCGGGTGGACCCCTCCACCCGGGCGCTGCGCTGTTCCAGACGCGCCCCCCAGCCTGCCTTCGTCGGCTGCCGAGCAGGGCCGATACGCCAGCGGCGCGACCGACTGCGCGTCGCGCCTCATCCGCCTCGGTTGTGTTCTGCAGCCGACGGGGTCAAGGCGGGCTGGGCGGGGGCGGGCCGGGCCGAGCCCGCGGGACGAGGCCGGGCCAGGCAGGGGCGAGGCCGGGCCGAGCACGCGAGGCAAGGTTGGGCCGTGAAGGCTGCCGAGGAGAGCCGGTACGCCAGGGGCGCGCCCGACCGCGCGTCGCGCCTCAGCTGCCTCGGCTGTGTTCTGCAGCCGGCGGGATGAACAGGGGCCGGGCGGGGGCGGGGGCCGGGCCGGGCCCGCGGGACGCGGGACGCGGGAGGGCGAGGCCGGGCCGTGAAGGCTGCCGAGCAGGGCCGACACGCCAGTGGCGCGGCCGACCGCGCGTCGCGCCTCAGCCGCCTCGGTTGTGTTCTGCAGCCGACGGGGTCAAGGCGGGCTGGGCGGGGGCGAGGCCGGGCGGAGGCGACGCCGTGGAGGCCGTGGGCGCGACGGGACATGTCGAACCTGACGAGGCCTCAGGAGACGGTGAAGCGCAGCGAGCCGGGGTAGGTGTTCGGGTCGGCGGTCCAGCCCTTCGAGGAATTCTTGGCGGTCCAGACCTTGCCCGCGCACTCCACCGCGGACACTCCGTAGAACTTCGCCTGGGCGACCAGCCACTCGGCTGCGGCCCAGGCGTGCTGGCCGGCCTCCGTGCCTGCCGCGACGGTGGCCACGACGGCGCCGGTCTGGTCCGGCGTGCCGGTGGTCAGCATCGAGCCGAACGCACCGGTCAAGGCCGTCGCCACGGTCGCCGCCCGGGTGGCCGGCGTGCCGGTGTTGTCGGCCAGCAGTTGGGTGCCGCCGACGACGCAGCTGAACGCCGCGGCCGACTGGCCGGTCATCGCCGAGGCCAGGGCGCGCGCCGCGGACTCGTGCCGGGCGTAGCCGTCGGGGTGGGCGCTGTGCTGCACGTCCTGGGCAACGTTGTTGATGTTCATCGTCTGATAGCCCTGGATCTTCACCAGCGCGTCGTAGAACGCCCCGGCCGCGTAGATCGGGTTCAGGACCTGAGCCGCGGTCCCCCACCCCTGCGACGGGCGCTGCTGGAACAGCCCGAGGGAGTCGCGGT
Source organism: Sporichthyaceae bacterium (assembly GCA_036269075.1). Taxonomy (NCBI): domain Bacteria; kingdom Bacillati; phylum Actinomycetota; class Actinomycetes; order Sporichthyales; family Sporichthyaceae; species Sporichthyaceae bacterium. The sequence goes on along the minus strand of DATASX010000030.1, from coordinate 8,439 downwards.
CGCCGTAGTCGAGGTTTGTCAGCTTCGATTCCTGCATCGCGGTGGCCAACGCGATCGTGGCCGCCCGGGCCGGCAGGTCGCGGCGGACCGCGACCGAGACGATCGCGGAGGCGTTGCGTGCCTGGTCCAGGGTCAGGTCCGCGCTGCGCGACCCCACCCGCGCCGTACAACCCTCACCGAAGGCCCCCCAGTTGCCGAAGTGTCGCGCGAGCAACGCCAGCCCGGAGCCGGCCACGACCAGCGAGCCCACCAGGACTCCGACCCGCGCGGCGACGCGATGTCTGCGTCGCCCCCACGGTGCCATGAGTCTCCCAGTGCGGCTATGCGGCCGGCTTCAGCACATAGCCTGCCCCACGCAGCGTGTGGATCATCCGCGGGCGGCCGGCGTCGATCTTCTTGCGCAGGTAGCAGATGTAGATCTCGACGACGTTGTCCTGGCCGCCGAAGTCGTAGTTCCAGACCCGGTCCAGTATCTGGGTCTTGGACAGCACCCGGCGCGGATTGCGCATCAGGTAGCGCAGAAGTTCGAACTCGGTTGCCGTCAACTTGATCAGCTCGTCACCGCGGAACACCTCGTGGGTGTCCTCGTCGAGTACGAGGTCACCGACGACCAGCCGGTTGCCCTCCGACGACGGGCCGGTGGTGCGCCGCACCAGCCCACGCAGCCGGGCGACGACCTCCTCGAGGCTGAACGGCTTGCTGACGTAGTCGTCGCCGCCGGCGGTCAGGCCCGCGATGCGGTCCGCGACAGCGTCCTTGGCGGTCAGGAACAGGGTGGGCACGTCGCCGACCTCGCCGCGCATCCGCCGCAGGACGGTGATCCCGTCCATGTCCGGCAGCATGATGTCCAGCACGACGGCGTCGGGCCGGAACTCCTTGGCGATCCGCAGGGCCGACGTGCCGTCCGGGGCGGTACGGATGTCCCAGCCCTCGTAGCGCAGGGCCAGCATCAGCAACTCGGACAGGCTCGGCTCGTCGTCGACGACGAGGACCCGGATCGGGGTGCCGTCCTCCCGCAGAGCGCCGGGTCGGGCGGTCGGGTTCAAGATGCTGGAAGAAGTCGTCATGTGATCAATCTGGACCTCGTGGCTTTGGCTTTCCCATGCCTTTCTTGTGCGATTTCTGTGAGATCTGCGGAGCATTTCTGAGGTCTTTCTGTGTAAGTGTTGTGGACGCGCCCCTGGCGTCCGGCGCTGGTCGCAGCCCCCCGAGTGGTGGTCGGTAGGGTCGCGACGGTGCAGGGCGTGCAATCGGGTGCCCGGGAGGTGCGGTTCGCGTGAAGGACCCCTTTGAGCGGCTGAAGAGGGCTCTGGGCAGGCGCCGGCCCGGCCCCGCGCAACCCCCGACCCCGCCGGCACCCCCGCCGTCGGTCGATCCCGGCCCGGGCCCGCAGACCTGGACCGTCGCTGCCGACGAGCCGACCGCGCAGATCCGGCCGACCTCGGAGCCCCCTGCGGAGCAGACCTCAGAGTGGTTCCGCCCCGTGGGCGGCCAGGACCCGTCCCCGCCGCCGGTCGACGAGCCTGCGCTCATGTTCCCCCCGCGCGGCGAGCCCGCGGGCGGACCGCCGCAGCGGCCCCCGGTGGCCGCCGGAGCCGGATCCGGCGCCGCGGCTGCCGCAGCCGGGATCACGGTGCTGACCGCGAAGAAGCGCCGGCGCCGACACCGGATGATCAAGGCGTTCGTGGCGCTGCTCGGGATCGTCGCAGCGGGCTTCGTGATCGTGTTCATCGCCTACGAACGGGTCACGATCCCGGCGGTGAACGCCAGCGTGCTCGAGCAGACCTCGCAGGTCTACTTCGGCGACAACAAGACGGCTTACGGCCAGTTCGGCCAGACCGACCGCGAGATCGTCCCGCTGACGCAGATGCCGCAGTCCTTGCGCGACGCCGTGATCGCCGCGGAGAACCGGAACTTCTACCACGACAGCGGCGTCTCGTTCACCGGCATCATCCGCGCGTTCTGGGTGAACATGCGCGGCGGCACGGTGCAACAGGGCGGTTCGACGATCACCCAGCAATACGTGAAGAACTACTACCTGACCTCCAAACGCACCCTCACCCGCAAGATCGAGGAGGCGTTGCTGGCGATCAAGCTGGACAAGCAGCTCTCGAAGGACCAGATCCTCGAGAACTACCTGAACACCATCTACTTCGGTCGCGGGGCCTACGGCGTCCAGGCCGCCGCCAAGGCCTACTTCAACGAGGACGTAAGCAAGCTGACGGTGCCTCAGGACGCGGTGCTGGCCGCCCTGATCCGCTCCCCCGGCGGGTACGACCCCTCGACCGCCGCCGGCCTGACCGCTTTGCAGTCGCGCTGGGGCTACGTGCTCGACGGCATGGTCACCGACAAGGCGCTGAGTGCGTCGGACCGGTCCGGCGAGCAGTTCCCCACGATTCCGACCCAGCAGAAGAACTCACAGTTCGGCGGGCAGAAGGGCTACATCCTCACCACGGTCGAGAACGAGCTCGAGTCCCGCGGGCTGACCAAGGATCAGATCGAGAACAGCGGCCTGAAGATCTACACTACGCTGGACAAGCAGGTGCAGTCGGCCGCCGAGACCGCGGTGCCGCAGGAGTTCCCCAAGTCCAAGGCCGAAGGCGTGCGGGTCGGCCTGGCTGCCGTCCAGCCCAACACCGGGAAGATCCTCGGGATGTACGGCGGCAAGGACTTCCTGGGAACCGACAAGTACGCCCAGGTGAGCATGGCGACCTATCCGATCGAACCGGGATCGGGGGTGAAGCCGTTCTCGGTGGCCGCGGCGCTGGAGAACGGCTACGGCCTGAACTCCGTCTTCGACGGCAACTCGCCGCTCTACATGAACGGTCAGAAGCTGGGCCGAAACGAGTTCAACACCAGCTACGGACCCGCGGTGACCCTGTTCCAGGGCCTGACCGACTCGATCAACACCGTGTTCCTCAACCTGGCCGTCGACCTCGGGCCGCCCAAGATTCGCGGTTCACTGGTCCGGGCCGGGTTCCCCAACAACGCGCCGGGCATGGAGAACGTCCCGGACATCACGCTCGGCACGTTCTCCGTGCCGCCGACGGTGGTCGCGGACGGCTACGCGACCTTGTGCGGCACCGGCGTGCAGGCCCCGCAGCACGTGGTCGACCACGTCCAGGACAACAGCGGCAGCGCCGTCACGATCACGCCGATCAAGATCACCCCGAGCCCGGTCTACAGCTCGCCGGTCCGGTCGGACGTGCTGCGCGCGATGATCAACGTCGTCCAGAACGGCACCGGCACGGCGGCCAAGGCCTTGGGCCGTCCCGTCGCCGGCAAGACCGGTACGCACCAGTCGCTGACGGCGTGGTTCAACGGCTGCACGCCGCAGATCGCGGCCTCGGTCGACTACATCAAGGGCGACGGCACCGAGTCGCTGGACGGCGTGGCCGGCCTGCCTACCTTCTTCGGCGCGGTCTACCCGACCCAGACCTGGACGACGTTCATGGAGCTCGCACTGAAGGGCAAGCCGACCCAGAACTTCAACATCGGTCCGGGCGTCAAGGGCACCCTGGACCTGTCCCCGCCCTCCGCCTCGCCGAGCGGGTCGTCGAGCCCGAACCCGGGCGGCGCGACGACGCCGCCCACCCTGGGTCCGCCGGCCACCGAACCTCCGGTGACCCAGCCGCCGGTGACCGAACCGCCGGTCACCAAGCCACCGGTCACCAAGCCGCCGGAATCACCGCCACCGCCGGCCACGACCGACCCCGGCGGCGGGGCCAAGTCCGGCGGCGGACCCGGCAAGACCCCGCCGTCGCCGTAGTACCGGTCGGGGCTCAGGCTCGGCGCAGGTTCGCGGCCTTGACCGGTCCGGTCCAGGCCGCGTAGGCCGCCAGGCGTTCGCCGCTGGCGCCGTCGACGACCTCGATGCGGACCTCGATGCCGCCGGCGTGACCTTCGCCCTGCGCACCGAGTCGGCCCTCGATGTCCTGGGCGATGGCCCACGCCTGACCGTGTGCTGCCTCGACGGCTTCGTCGTAGGTCCGGGCGGACGCCAGCACGACGCGGCTGTGGGCGTCGCGGACCTGATAGGCGCCGCGCTGCGCCGGTACCCGGCTCACCGCACTCCCGCCTCGGGCTCGACGACCTCGACAGCCTGGACCGCGACATCAGCGGCTGCGCCGTCGCGCGGGGCCGGGACCACGGGTCCAGGCGCCCAGTAGGCGTCCGGCTGCGCGGCCGAACGATCGATCATCGGCGTCAGGACCATGAGCGCCCCGATCGTGCCGATGACGACCAGGAACACGAGCACTGCGATGAACGACATGTCGACCCCCCCGGGTCCCGAACTTCTCCACGCGCGGGGACACCCGTCCCCACGCCCACACCCTCCGAGGCTGCCCGGCCCGTTTGAGGGATTGCCGGCAGTCCGCTTTGGGTCCGCTGTGGCCCGGGCAAATTCACCCGAGGACCGAAGCCGGCGAAGTGGAGATCCACTTCGCGCCTGATGTTCTCCATGTCCGGAGCATCGGTCGGGGAGTCCGTCGACTTTTGGGTCGCCCGGACTGAAAGTGCGTCAGTTCATCGGCGCGGTCGGACAATCCTGGCATTCCCGGACAAAGCGAGTGTCCGGAATGGCAAGAGCGCCCCGGGAACAGCCGGTTCGTTGCGTTCGATCAAATTTTGTGAGGTGCTTCTTGCTTTCCCGTGGTTTGTCCGGGCCCTCCCGATAGGTGCACTCAACAGAACCCGGCATGAACCGGCCGGGATCCGCCACGAAGGGCCCGCAGTGAAATTTCGCAGAATCGCAGTGATGGTGGCGCTCGCGGGCGCCACCGCGCTCTCGGGTGTCTCCACCGCCTCGGCGGCGTCTCACCCGACCCCGCCGGCTCCCGGCATGCACCAGACCCCGAAGGCCGACAAGCCAGGGCCCGACTGCGACCGGCCGATGCCCGGCCGATTCGGCCACCACCGGCACCACCACTTCGGTCTGCCGTTCCTGAACCACCACCGCAAGGGTGAGCACCCGATGCCCGGCGCGGACCAGCCCGGTCCGGCCGACAAGGGCGGCCCGCTCAAGCCCGGCCCGCTCAAGCCCGGACCGCTCAAGCCCGGCCCGGCCAAGCCCGGTGCCGTCCACCCCGGCCCGTTCATGCACGGCCCGGGCATGCACCGCCCGTGGGCGCACCCGGCCCCGCCGTGCGCTGTCCCGAACGGTCCCATGCACCGCGGCGACGCCGACCACGGCAAGCCGGGCCCGGCCGACAAGGGCGCCCCGATGGTCGGCAAGCACGACGGCGACGGTGGCGGGAACGGCGGCAACGGGTCGACCGTGGTCAAGTCCATGCCCAAGGGCGCGATGACCACCAAGACCACGCCCCCGGTCACCGGCAAGGCCCCGGCCACCGCCGACAAGGCCAAGCCGGCCCCAATCGCGAAGCCCGCAGCGCCGATGACCAAGCCCGCCCCGGTCACCGGGAAGACCACCCCGACGGCGGCGTGCCCGAGCACCGCGAAGACCACCGCCACCACCGGCAAGACGGGTACCACCACCGGCACGGGCACCGACAAGACCACGCCCACCACCGGCAAGACGACCCCGACTGCCGGCAAGCCCGCGAGCGGGACCAAGACCGGCTCGACCACCGGTGCCGCGTGCGCCACCGCGTCGAAGACCGCCCCCACCACGGGCAAGACCGGCACCACCGGGACGACCACCCCGGCCAAGCCCGGCACGGCCAACGGCGCCAGCACCCCGGCCAAGCCCGGCACGGCCGCCGGCAGCACCAGCCCGGCGAAGGGCAAGGCCCCGAGCACCATGTCGATGCCGACGGCCCCGCAGTCCGCCTGATCGAGGCGCAACCCGCGCAGGTTCGCGGCATTCTGGACCCGGCAGCCCGTGCTAGCGCACGGCTGCCGGGTCCGCTTTCGTTCCGGCCGACCGGGCGTCTTACCTGAGCGCTCGCTGTGAACTTTCTGTCACAGAATTGCTGTTGCCCTTTCACAGGAATCCCCAAGCCCCGAGCCCGAATGTTGTCCTCGCCGGGGGGCCGTGGGGCTGCCCGCAGTAGCGATGCCAAAGGCGTGGGGGCGGCAGATGAGCATGACCATCGACACCGCGGACTCGGCGGGCGCGGAAGCGCAGCCGGGCGCGGAGGAGAAGCGGCGACGCAGATTGATGCGTCGCAAGGCAGCGGCACCGACCGCGGCCGAATTGGCGCGACCGAAACGTCGCGGCCGTAAGAAGTGGGTAGCCGCCGGCCTGGCCGTCGTGCTGCTCGCCGGCGGTGGCAGCGCGTGGGCGCTGACCCGCGGCGGGACCAGCACGCCTGCGCCGACCTCGCGGACCATCACCTCGACGATCGCGACGGGCAGCGTCTCCAAGAGCGTCCAGGCCTCGGGCACGGTGGCCGCGGCCAACGTCGCGGACCTGACGTTCCCGAGCGCCGGCACCGTGAACTCGGTGAAGGTGACCGTCGGTGAGAGCGTCACCAAGGGCCAGGCGCTCGCGTCGATCGACAGGACGTCGTTGCAGCTGGCGGTCAATGCCGCGCAGGCGTCGTACAACCAGACCGCCGCGCAGCTGAGCTCGGCGCAGGCCAACCTCGCGGCCGACAAGGCAGCGCTGGCCGCGCTGAAGGCCTCGGCGTCGACGTCGACCGGGCCGACCGGCGCGACCGGGACCTCGGGCTCGACCACCTCCGCGGCCGACCTGGCCACGCAGGAGGCGAACGAGCAGGCCCAGATCGACAGCGCCGACGCGCAGATCGCGGGCGAGCAGTCGCAGCTGGCAGGCGCGCAGGACAAGCTGAACTCCGCGAACACCGACCTGGCCGGGGCGACGATCACCTCCCCGATCACCGGGACGGTCTCGGCGGTGAACATCTCGGTCGGCGACACGGCCTCCGGCAGCGGGGGCGGCAGCTCCTCCGGCGGGTCCGGCAGCGGCGGCGGCGGGAGCAGCCACGGCACCGGTACCTCCGCGGTGAGCCCGAGCGCGACGACCTCGTCGAGCGCGGCCATCGAGGTGGTCAACCTCAAGTCGTGGGTGGTCAACGCGACGGTGTCCGGCGCGGACCTCGACTCGATCAAGGTCGGCCAGGAAGCCACGATCACCACCAGCGGCTCGAACCAGCCGGTCTTCGGCACGGTCGCCTCGGTCGGCGTCACCGCGTCCTCGACCTCCGGAGGCGCGGCGCAGTTCCCGGTCACGATCAACGTCACCGGTAGCCCGACCACCCTGCACCCCGGGGACACGGCCACGGTCGCGATCACGACTCAGCAACTGAACGACGTGCTGACCGTGCCGACCGCCGCGATCACGACGGTCAACGGCCAGACCATGGTGACCAAGGTGGTCAACGGTTCGCCGCAGCAGGTCCCGGTCACCCTCGGCGCCAGCTACGGCCAGCAGACCGTGGTGACCTCCGGCCTGTCCGACGGTGACCAGGTCCAGTTCACGATCACCAGCCTGGCGGGCAACCGCACCGGCGGCACCGGCACCGGTCGCACCGGTCGGACCGGCACCGGCACCGGGACCGGCACCGGTGGCACCCGCACGGGTGGCACCACGACCGGCGGCTTCGGCGGCGGCGGCTTCGGTGGGGGTGCCGGATGAGCGCGCTGACCACATCCGCGGCCGCGGGCGCATCCGCGGCGACGCCGGTCCCAGTGCTGTCCCTGACCGACGTGGCCAAGCGCTACGTCACCGGCGCCGAGATCGTGTCGGCCCTGCAGGGTGTCTCGCTGGACATCCACGTCGGTCAGTACGTGGCCATCATCGGACAGTCCGGCTCGGGCAAGTCGACGCTGATGAACATCCTGGGTTGCCTCGACACCCCGACCTCCGGGACGTACCGGCTGGCCGGACAGGACGTGTCGACCCTGGATGAGACCCGCCTGGCCCAGGTCCGCAACGCCGAGATCGGCTTCGTGTTCCAGCAGTTCCACCTGCTGGCCACGCTCTCGGCCTGGCGCAACGTGGAACTGCCGCTGGTCTACGCCGGCATGGATCGCCCGGAGCGCAAGCGCCTGGCGATGCAGGCTCTGGAGCGCGTGGGCCTCGGCCACCGCGTCGAGCACCGCCCCAACGAGCTCTCCGGCGGTCAGCAGCAGCGCGTGGCCGTGGCCCGCGCGTTGGTGACCAACCCGGCGATGATCCTGGCCGACGAGCCGACCGGAAACCTGGACTCGGCGTCCACGGACGACGTGCTCGGCCTGTTCGCCGACCTGCACGCGGCCGGTTCCACGATCGTGCTGATCACGCACGAGACGGAGGTCGCGTCGCGCGCCTCGCGTCGAGTGAAGCTCAGCGACGGCCTGATCGTCTCCGACGAGTCCGACGACGACGCCGCCGACCTCACCCACACGTCGCTCAACACGCTGCTGGGCCTGCCGGCTCAGCGAGGGAGCTGGCAATGAAAGGCAGAGACACCGCCCGCAGTGCCCTGGAGGCGATCCGCGGGCACCGGATGCGCTCGATCCTCACCATGA